>JACPGN010000166.1 GCA_016182435.1 Lentisphaerota bacterium
AAGGAATTCAAGCAAGTCAAAGCCGGCCCGGAGCTGAACTTGGAATTCGTGCCCTCCGGCAAGGAGCTTACCGCGGCCACGGCGCCTGTTCTCAGCGGCCTGGAGCTTTACGACGAAGAATTTCGGAGGGAATAAGCGCCCGCGGCCGATATTTATTTTCTATGCCCACAATCACCGCTTGTGCCACATTGGGATATGCCGGTTGCGATCTGACGACGGCGCTGGACGCCATCGCCGCCTTGGGTTTCACCAACGTTGAAATCTCGGAAATGGGCGCCTACTGCCGCCATTTTCCCTACCGTGAGACCAATGCCCGCGCAGTCGGCGAACAGCTCGCTGAGCGCGGCTTGACGCCCGTAGCCCTGAACGTCTCTTTCAGCCGCCTGGTCAATGGACGGATATCCCGTCCAGCCCTTTCCGATCCGGAGCACTCGCGCGACATTATTTCCCAAGCGCACTGGTTTCTGGAGCAGGCCCGCGCCCTGAATATCGGTATTGTCACTATGCCGATCGGGCCGCGCATCCTGGAGGAAGACTGGAACGCGGCAATGAAAGCCTCCTGTGCCGTGTGGCGGACGGTCGCCGGCATGGCCGCCGACCTGGGCGTCGGCTTGAATCTCGAAGTGCCTCATCTCTACCAGCTCATTGATACGGTGGCGCATGTGAAGGCCGTCTTCGAAGAAATTGCTCATCCCGCCTTGGGCGCAACCGTGGACTCAAGCCATTGGGGCATTATCGGGTACGACCTGGATTCATTTTTCGATTGGCTTGCTCCACGTCTGCGCCACGTGCATCTGCGCGACTCGGCCGGCGGCGACACGCGCGATTTTCAGCAGGACCTGGAACGGACCCCTGGCCAGGGGTCGGTGGATTTTACCGCATTCGGCCGGGCGCTGGATCGCGCGCAGTTTCAAGGACATATTGCCTTGGAACTCGAGCACCGCCATGCCGACCGCGCGCGCGCCGACCGTGAATTTGACTTTGGCATGCGGCATCTTGGGAAGTGCGGCTTCGCGTTGCCGCCGGAGGTGGCGAGACGCCTCGGCTCATGGCAATGTAGCCCCCCTTTGGGGTGCATGGGGTGCATTGTCCGGCAGGCCAACGGCCTGCAACATGATAACCCAGGGTGAAACCCTGGGCTATGATGTAGGATGCCGTTGGCGTCCTCATGATCAGCGCACCCTGGAAAAAAAATATGACCGCCCGGGAACGACTATTAAATACCCTGCGGGGCTTGCCGGTGGACCGCATTCCCGTCTACACCCTGATTCCTTTCGGTCTCCGCGAGGGCCAGGCTCCGCCGGAGCGCTCCGCCCAGGCGAGCGCGTTCATCCCCGCCGCCTTTCACGGTTATGCCGACGCCGACCCGTGGCGGGCAAACGATCCGGCCTATCGAATCCTGGTTCAACGCATGGCCGACGAGGGCGACAACTTTTTCGTGTGGCGCCCGCCCTGTCTCAACGACGACCGATTTTTATTGCCGACGCCTCGACTCACAACCTTGCCGCCGGAAACGCAGGACGTCCAGCTGCGCGTACGACGGGAATTCGTCGTGGGAAATCGTGTGTTGAGCGCCCTCACCGCCACCCAACCCGGCATGGGCCACACCTGGCAACTGGAGCATCCTTGCAAGTCGCTGGAAGATGCGGCGGCGCTGTTGGAGCTTCCCTGGGAAAGCGGCGCCATTGAACCAGGCGATTTTTTTGAACTCGAGCGCATGCTGGGCGAACACGGCCTGATGTGGGTTACGGTTCCTTCGCCCCTGTCCGTCGTCGCCCGTCTGTTCGATCCCTCCGATTTTCTGATCTTGACGCGGACTTCTCCGGCGCTGATTGACCGGCTGATGGAGACGGCGGCCGAGCGCATTGGCGCGGTGTTGAAACCCTTGCTGGAAGCGGGGGTGGGTCCGATCGTGCGGTTTGGCGGCGCGGAACACGCCACACCGCCGCTCATGGGCCCGGCCGATTTTGACCACTTGGTCGTGCGCTATGACACCCCCCTCATCCGTCTGTGCAAGCAATACGGACGCTTCGTGGCGGTGCACTGCCATGGCCGCATCCGGCACGCGCTGGCGCGTTTCGTAGAAATGGGCGTGGATCAGACCGATCCGGTCGAGGAGGCGCCGGATGGCGATCTGACGGCGGCCGAAGCGCGCCGCCTTGCCGCCGGACGGATCACACTGACCGGTAACATCCAGATGCGCGAGTTGCACGCGTTGGCGCCAGACGAGATCGAAGCGCGCGTGAAACGCCTGATTGCCGAGGCCGGTCCCGACCATTTAATCGTCAGCACCACGGGCACGCCTTTGGAGCGGATGGCGCCTCGTTTGGCGGACAACTACCACCGCCTGATTGATGCCGTTCTTAAATATGGACACGGACTCTGATATTTGCCGAAAGCAAGGTCTCATGGACTATTTTCGGAAGAAGGAACGGAAACTCTGATCCTGAGGAGAACGATGCCGGTGAAGAGCATCGAGCTTGCCAACCCGCACTGTGCCGTGCTTGTCAGTCCCGAGGCCGGTGGGCGCATTACCAGCCTACTCAGCAAACACTCCGGCGTGGAACACGTCGGCCCGGGCCACCTGCAAAGCTGGGTGAAAACCGGCGCCCGGCACGATGGGGGTCCCGGCATGCTGGTGGATTTTCTCGGACGGCTGCATCAAATGCCCTTTGACCTGCGCCAGCCGACGGAACACATTTGTCAGTTAACCGCCCAGGATGCCGAC
Source organism: Lentisphaerota bacterium (assembly GCA_016182435.1). The sequence continues at coordinate 2,729 of JACPGN010000166.1, forward strand.
GTGCGCTTCACCAAGCGGTTCGAGCTGGACCCGGCACAGCCGGTGATCAGCCTGCATTTTCAGGCCGATTACACCGGCCAGACGCCGCGCAACGTGCAGCTCGAAACGTTTTTTCAATGGACGATGGGCGCCGCGGCCCCGCGCGACAAAGTGGTTACGGTTCTGTTCGGCAAGGCGCAGACACAGCGGATCTATCTGCCGACCTGCGGGGCGATGCACGGCGCCATTATGGGCCGCCCCTTCAACGCCCAAGACATGACCATGGCCCTGTGCGACCTGGAGGCGCGGGAAACGCTGCTGTTGATCCCCGGCCAGAACTGCTCGCGCTTCGCCTTGCTGGATGCAGGCGGCTGGAGTTGGCGCGGGCCGTTTTCCACCGAATGGGGGCTGGAAAGCGGCCAAAGCCTGAGTTTGAGTCTGCGCCTGGCGCTCTGCCACGGCGCTGCCGCGGTTGATCATTTGGAACACAAGCAAATGCACGGCTTGGCGCCTTATCGCCCGGTCTGTTTCACCGACCAAATCCTCGACGTTTCGGTAAGCTTGGCTTCGGTGGCAGGCCAAGCCATTCAATCGTCCTGCGCGCTCAGTCTGGATGGAATCCGCGGGCCGGAGGTTCAGTTGACCGCGCCTGCCCAGGCCTGGTCGGGACAGACGCACACGGTGCGCATTGACGCCCGCGGCAAGGCCCCCGGCCCGGCCACCCTCCGCGCCGACTTTGGCGGACTGATT
>JACPGN010000167.1 GCA_016182435.1 Lentisphaerota bacterium
ATTCCAGGCGACGCTCTCCGGCAATATTCCCATGGGAGGGGGCCTTTCCAGCTCCGCGGCGTTGGAAGTCGCCGCCGCTCTGGGACTTTGCGCCCTGTATGGCCTTCGCCTGCCGAAGATCGAAGTGGCCAAGCTCTGCCAGGCGGCGGAAAATGAGTTCACCGGCGCGCGCTGCGGGCTGCTGGATCAGATTTCCAGTCTGTATGGCGCGCCGGAGGCCCTGGTCTTCAGCGATTTCAGGCGTCTCGCGGTTGAGACCGTTGGGCTTGGCGCGAATGTCGGCTTCCTCATTGCCAATACCGGCGTCAAACATAATCTGGCGGAGTCGGAATACAATGCGCGCCGGGAAGAGTGTGAACGCTCCGCGGCTTTCTTTGCGGCGGTTTTGGATCATCCGGTAAAAGCGCTGCGGGACGTGTCCGTGGAGGAATGGCGCCGCTATGCGTCCCGAATGGATCCCGTGACCGCGCGCCGCGCGGCGCACGTAATTGAGGAAAACCAGCGCGTGCTGGATGGCCGGAAGCTGCTGGCCGCCGGCGAGGCGCGGGCCTTTGGCGAGTTGATGTTTCAATCGCACCACAGCTCGCGGACGAATTTTGAAAATTCCTGCCGGGAGCTGGATGCGCTGGTGGACACCGCGCGGAAAATACCGACGGTCCTGGGCGCGCGGCTCTCCGGCGGGGGCTTTGGCGGGAGCGTGGTGCTGCTGCTCCACCCGCGCGATGCGGAGGCCATCGGCCAGACCCTGACCTCCGCTTACGCGCGGGCGTTTGGCCAACCGTGCGCCCTGCGCCTAGTCCGGCCTTCCGCCGGCGCGCAACTGATAGAATCGGAGCAAATTAAAAAGCTGGGTTTCCGTGGGAACAAATGAAATTATGACAAAAGGTTCAAAAAAACGTATTGCATTGAATGACACCGTATGCGTCGCCGCCGGAGAATTCAGAGCCTACGTTCCAAGCCGGCAGTACACCCCGCCAACCGATCCAATAGTTCTCAGGAATTTGCGCCGGTGGCAGGGCCTCAAATTCGGCGTGTTGCTCAACTGGCAGGCTTGTGCGCAATGGGGAGTTGATTCCTGGCAACTCTGCCCGGAAAGGTGGGATTGGAACGCGCGCAAGGACTACATCCACGATACGCCGGAAGGCGCCGAGCAGGACAACCTGAAATACAAGGCCGCCTACGAGGCGCTGGCCAAGACCTTCCAGCCCGCCAAGTTTGACCCCGGGAAATGGGCGGAGCTGCTTGACAATTCCGGTGTAAAATACGCGCTGATCATGGCCAAGCACCACGACGGCTTCTGCCTGTGGAACACGGCCCAAACGGACTATAAAACCACCTCAAAAAACTGCCCTTTCCACCGCCTGCCCGGCGCGGACACGGTCAAAGCCCTGAGCAATGCGCTGCGCAAGCGCGGCATCCGCGTTGGCGTCTATTTTTCGAAGCCGGACTGGAACACGCCGTTTTTCTGGAGCCCGGAGTTCCCGCTGTTCCCGCCGAATTCCGCCCAGCAGCACGTGGGGCGCAATGCCAATTACGACCCGCGCAAGTATCCGGAACTCTGGAAGAAGTTCAAGGATTTCACCTGGGCTCAAGTCGAAGAGCTGATGAAGAATTACGGTGAAATCGATATCCTCTGGCTTGACGGCGGATGGGTTCGACCATCCATCAATGCGCAGGATATTGACCTGAACGGCATGGCGGCCATGGCGCACAAGTATCAGCCGGGGCTGCTGGTTGTGGACCGCGGCGCCAAAGACGCCAATGAAAACTACATCACGCCGGAAGGCGAACGGGCGATGCCCGGCAGCTACTGTTCGTATCCGTGGGAAGCGTGCATGCCCATCGGCAAACGTTGGAACTATTTCCCCAAGGATAACCTTAAAAGCACGGGCACGCTGGTGCGCTACCTGTGCCGCGCCGCCGCACGCGGCGGCAACTACCTGTTGGGCATCGGGCCGGACACCCTGGGCGAGTTCGATCCCGGTGTTGTCGCGCGCATGCAAGACGTAGGCGGATGGCTCAAACTCCACGGGGAAGCAATCTACAACACCGCGCCGCTTGCGCCCTACGAACAAGGCAACTGCCTGTTTACCGCCAAGCGGGACGGCACGCGCTACGCCATCGTATTGGCAGGCAATGACAAGGAGCCACTGCCCGGGAGCGTGATCATACCTGAAATAATTCCAGGGCAAGGCCGCAAGATATCGCTGCTCGGATTTGGCGCGGGGCTGTCGCCGGAAGCCCCGGTAAACGGACAAAGAATCGTGCGCCTACCGGCGGCAGCCCGCGCCAAATTACCGGCGGGGATAGCGTGGGTGATCAAATTTGCGCCCGGCGCGGGGGCATAGCAGCGCCCTTATGCTGGTTTTAAGATCGAAATCAGGGAAGGAATGGTTCCTCACAGGAGCGGAATAATCTCGCGTTCCACAACAGCAAAACCATCGGCAAAATCGTAATGCGTGCCGCTGGGCAAGAGATCATTTATATCCGACGTGAACGCCGGGTGATGACGCTTTTCTTCAAGATTGGCCGCAAACTCTGCCCGGCTCACCGGATGCCATGAGTGTTCCATATAGCGGCGAAAGACGGCAACAATCTTGTCTGGATCAGCGTTGCCTTCAGTCAGGCCGAGCCAGAGATCAAACAAATCACGGCCTTTGCGACGCTGATAAAGCCCGCGCAGTTTGGTCGCTAATAGCTCTTCAAGGCAGAACACAGGAACGTCGCATTCGTTCTTGAACCACGGTGAGTCCACGGAAAATGACTGCCTCCGAATGTCGAGCGCCGCAAAATGTTCACGCGAGTTAATTTCCACTTTGAGTTTCATCTGCGAAACCGGAGGAACTTCCGAGGTCATACGATATATCAACGTGACAACGCCAGAGCCCTGCTTCCGCTGCGGTTTGCCAAGATATGGTTCCAGGTTTTCCCTCAAGGCATCGAAGATCGGACCTATGGGCCCCGCCATAATCTGCACCAAGTCTATATCTTCAGAATATCTTCGCGGGGGATGAAAAAAAAGTTTATGCAGGGCAGTCCCGCCTCGAAAGACAAGATGCGTGGAAAGAACCGGATGACGAAAGATTTCAACAACCGTACGACTGATAATCAGGTCTTGTTCGACCATGGCATCGGACCGCCACGGAGCCTTTTGACGCCAACCGTCAATATAGAGACGCGGTATCATGACAGGTCCCCTTCAACCTCGGTATTGATCAATAACATCCATCGTTGGTCGCGTTTGCATCCGCGGACAGAAAGAGCCGGTTCCAACTTCGCGAGGAACGGCTTCCTCCCTTTGACCCATTTGGCCAGCTTGTCGGCCTTTCCGGAAAACTCCGTCTTCTCCAACAGCCAGCCGAGTCTCTGAGCATAAGCAACATTGCCGTCCGCCTCGGCGGCCGCTACCAATTTTCCTTGGTCAATGACTTCGGCGAGTTCCTGCAAGACCGTCAGCACATGATTCAATCCGCCTATTTGTCGGCTGTAGCGAAGAAGATCGAATGCCGTAGCCTCAGGCGTCGAAACAGGAATATACCCCGTCACCCCTTTGATCTGCTGGAGAGGCGTGCCTGCGACATCACGCTTGGCAAAGAACCTGATGCCCACGCCTCTGCATACGATGCTTCGCAACGGGCGGTCTGTCACAACCTGGAAGTTCTGGGGCCGCTGATGCGCGGCCCCATGATATTCGGCCGCATTGAGTCCCCCAACATAGAAAGACCTGCCAAGATGTTTCATCAAGTCCACGATAAACCAGTCTGCCGGCAGAACTCCGGCGGCTGCGTGTTCCAGTGGTACAACGACATAGAAATCCCCGTGAATACGCGCAAGTTTCTTCCGGGAAGACATTCGTCCGGCGACACGATTGAATGCCTTGTGGCTCAAGTTAAGAGCACTCATAGCCTCTCGACGCGTGAACGTGTACCGCCCCTGCGACGGCAAGGATTCCGCCCACGCATCGAACGAACGATGCTTGCTGATCTGTCGTTTCATTGCAAATATCCTTTAAGTTATTGTTTGCATATAGATACACTATTCGGGGTTATTTGCAAACAATAAAAACACTATTTAAGGTAAACTGTAGCAAACATTTTCCGCTCATGTTACCGGCTGGTTCTCTCTGCCTGACGCCAGTGTTCGCAGAATGGCGTCAAGGACTGCACCAAGGCGCCGGCCAACATCCTCAGCCAGAAATCGCAGGACAAAGTAGCCGTTCTCCTGCAGCAAAACGTCCTTGCGCCGGTCGCGGCGGTAGGCTTCGGGATTGGAGAGATGCTGGGGTCCGTCAAGCTCTATCGCAATACGCTTCTCCTTAAAAAGCAAATCCACCTCCATTCGCCCTTGCCCGTCGAAAGGGATCGGCAAGTCGGCATTGAGGCGGAACTTGCCCTGCGTAGCGGGCAGTGTTTCGAGTCGCCGATACAGGAACGCCTCCGTGGCGCTCCGCGCCCGGTCCGCGCCTTGGGCGTCACGCCGAAGCGTACAAGTCGCATGCACAAACAGGTTGCCGAGCGGCGCATCCACGCCGTCGCGAATCAAGCGCTGAACGCTGGCGGAGTAATCTTTTTTCCATTCCGGTTCGATAGGCAGGGGCACTTCGGCGGGCCATCCCGGCACAGCGCTGGCCGGCAGGAGGATCGAGTATCCAATCGCTTCGTATCCTTGGCAGCGCCGATCGAACATCCGCGCCAACATTGGAATGTTAAGATCGGCATAATCGTACACGCGCACCTCCCGCTTGCGATCATGCAGGCGGTGCAGTCGGCCCGCATATTGAGCGATTGTTCCGCGCCAGGACACGGGCAAGGTCAGGAACAAGGTGTCCAGCCGGGCGTCGTCGAATCCTTCGCCAAGGTAACGCCCGGTGGCCAGCAGGACGCGTCCTTCATTCTCCCGGACTCTGGCCAGTTGAGTGAGCGTCGCTCTTAATTTTTTCCTGCCCATCTTACCCTGGAGAACTATAAGATGTGGAACCGCTGGCGCCAACTGTTCGGCCAGTTTTTGGAGATGGTCGGTTCGTTCAGTCAGTACAACCGGCGAACGTCCTTCCCGAACGGCGTTCAGAACGTCCTCGCAGATCAGCCGGTTGCGGTTTTCGTCGGCAATCAACGCGTCATAAAGAGCATGAAACTGCGCTCGCGCATCCGGCTCGACGGTTTCCCGTAGCCGAAACGAGGTGGGACGAACCAGCACGGAGTGCGTAAAAGGCCGGGCGGCTGCCTGACGTTTGGCGTCCACGCGGTAGCGCACCGGCCCACATTGCATAAAAATAATCGGATGATGGCCGTCCTTGCGGGTTACAGTGGCAGACAATCCCGTAACGTATTTCGATTTTACCCGCCGGGCCATTTGTTCGAAACTGGGCGCGGATATATGATGGCATTCGTCCACGACCAGATGGCCATACACGCCGACGCGATCATCCACTACGCCCTTGCGAACCAGGCTTTGCATCAGGGCCACATCCAGCGATCCGGTGGGCTTGTTTTCCCCGCCGCCGATGCGACCGATGGCGTCAGGCGAAAGACCAAGGAAAGACGCCAGGCGTTCAATCCACTGTTCCATTAACTGTCGCCGGTTGATGACGATCAAGGTATTGACGCCGCGCTGCGCGATAAGCCACGCGGCGATAACGGTCTTACCGAAAGCCGTAGTGGCGGCCAAAACCCCTGTATCGTGCGCCACCAGAGCTTCAGCCGCCGGCTTCTGTTCCGGACGTAATGTGCCGCGAAACGATACATCCAAAGGAGTGCCGGCACAACGCTCATCATGAACTACGGCTTCAATTCCCAGTTCGGCCAGGCTCTTAACCACGTCGTCGAGACAACCCCGCGGCAAGCCGATGTGTTGCGGATAGTCCTCGGCGCAAGCAATGACCCGCGGCTTGTCCCAGGTTGGCAGGCGCATGGCTTGCGCCTTGTAAAATTCCGGATTCTGAAACGCCGCCAGTCGCAGCAGACGATTGCGGAATGCGGGCGAGAGATCGTCTTTCGCGATGTAAATCTCATTGCCTAATGTCAGTTCCAGGCGCTTTGGCAAAGGACCGGTTATGGGCGGGGGCCTCCTGCGGCGCGACGGCGGTATTATCCAGGGCGCATCATCGTCCTCCGCGTTCAGGGCGAAATAGATCCCCACGACCCGGTCCCGGCTTTCGGCGGCGCGCACGATTCGCTCGATATCAGGCCGGCTGATTTTCCGCACGCTTGCCAGAAAGGCCCATTGATCCGGATAGGGGACAACATTCTCGTCCAGGAAAACGCTGTCACCGCAATCGCGCGGCCGTTTTTGCAGGGGTAAGGCGATTAAGTTCCCGAAGCCGCCTTTGGGTAACGTATCCTGGTTTGGGAAGAAACGGTCATACGAATCCAAACCGATATCCGGGCGGCGCTCCATCATTTCGGTGAGAATATGCGCGCCGAGGCTTCTCGCCAATCCTGCGGAGATGGCTTCCTGGAAGAACAGCCAGAGGTGGCCGCCATGGCCGGAACGGGATCGTTCCACTGCGGCCGGCAGATCCAGTTGGCGGCAGGTTTCTAAAACAGCGCTCACATCCTCAGGCCAGTGTTGTTTATCGAAATCTACGGCCAGGAAAAAGCAGGTTTCGTCCAACAGCATCGGATAAACGCCCATGACGAATTCGCGGCCGGTTGCATCCTGACCGGAAAGATGGCAGCGGACGACTTCATCGGTCACAGGCAGAAACCCGCGGTTTGGGCATTCGGCGCATTGGACTTTGCGCTTGCCTGCCTGCCGTAGCGCATTGCGCGAAGGCAGGTTGCACAGGTCTCTGACCCATTCGTTGACGCAGGCCGGACTAAAACCGGAGCGGCCGGTCTTGCGGCTCTCGAAACGGCGGGGATAAACATCCTCCCGGCCGCGAAAGAGAGCGCGGAATAAGGCGATCTTATCCGTGGGCGCAGAGTGTTGATCAACTATGGGCTGGTGGTCCATAATCCGCGATGAATGGCCGGTCACGGTCACGCCAGGTTGCGCTCAATTTCCGTGATCAGGATATCCGGAAACCCCTGGATGACTATATGCTGGCTGATTGGCAGAAATAATTTCAACTCACGCTTGAAATCCAGCTTTCCTGATTGGATAACCGCAAGAATCTTCGCCTTCAGCCGTTTGTCCTGAATAAACGCTTCTTTGAAGGCCAGACGGCTACGCAGGATAAAATAAAGGTCATAAAAATCACGCGCCTTGCCGCGCGTGAGACAGGCCCGGATTTTCTCGGCGACAAGAATTTCCTCCTTAAGATGGATAAGCATATACGGCACAACCAGATCGGACTGAATAAGCGCCGCTGTTCCAGATCTCTTTTTGCCGTTCCGCAAAGAAACCTCGATCTGAATTCGGCCCTTGTATTCGCCGGTTTTAAGATGAAACACGGCAAGGTATCCACCGGATGTGCTTTTAGATTCAGCAATTTCAGTCTGAATACCTTCCAGTTCCATCTGGGCAAGCGCGTTCGCCATCAAGGCTTCAATGCCTTTAATGCTTATATAGCTTCCCGTAAAATCCAGGTCCTCGGAAAACCTGGGACTTTGCCAGATAATCCGTAAAGCCGTGCCGCCCTTAAAAAGCAGTTTGTCGGAACTCTTTTCCTGATAAAGCCGCGCAAGAAATAACTGCTGAAAATATTCACGGATGACGTTTTCTCTCGTGGTCTGCCACGCTTGAGCTAATTCCTGAATTTGCCTTGTTTCAATCATAAAATCCCCGCCTTGTTCTGTCATATTGGCCAGGCTCGTTATTTCTTTAAATGACGGCCTTGACCAGTTTTATCAGGCTCTCTCTGCCAAAAAATCTGGCGTATTCAATAATTATTTTTTTCTTCAGTTTGCGGACATCAAGACGCTCGTTGAGAGTCTTTCGCTTTAGCGCGACAAAATAAAGATAATCCGCAAGCGCTTTTTCCGGCTCCGCAATCAGGACGATTACGCCGCCTATCCGCTCGGTCATGTAGCCGCGATAGGCCGGTCTTTTAATATGGGAATAGGTGAAAGCTCTGTTGTTGACAATAAACTCCCGCGTAATCCGCGTCGTTACCGATGTCACGGTGTAGACAGCCTCTGGAATGATACCGCAACGGCTCAACGCATACTCTAAAGAAATATAACTGGGCGCATAAAGCCGGTTGGCAATAACCTCCTCTTGCGGTTGGCCGACCCGCAACGCATAAAGTCCGTTTCTTAGCTTGAGAAAAAGATCGTTGCCGTGATCTTTGATGAATTCCTGGGCGGCCCGCAAGGATACGTCCAGGACACGCTGGAATTCTACCGGTGAAAACAGCCTGATGCCCTTTGTCTGCAGGACATGCTGCACATAAATTGGTTTAAGTTTTCGCTCCATATAGCGCTAAATGTTAAATTAACGTTCTTTGGACAATTAAACCTCACAATTTTATTTATGCAAGCTTTTATTTCCGGACGCATGCCCACCTTGACTTGTTGTTATATTCCCTATATCGTGGTCATATCTGGGAGGGATGGCTGAGTCCGGTTGAAAGCGCATGACTCGAAATCATGTGTCCGCCTTTGGTGGACCGGGGGTTCAAATCCCTCTCCCTCCGCCATGCAGCAGAGTCCGCGGAAGCGGACACGCTGCATGGCTGCCGTGAAGCGTGTCCCGCCCAGCGGGACTCTGCTTCACGGCGCCAACCCCGGAACAAAGCCGGGTAAGTCAATTGCGTTGCGAGTTAAGCCTGACTTCGTTGGCCTTTCCTCGCCGCCGGGCGTGGCTGGGTGGCTTGACTCGTTAACGTGATGGTGTAGAATGTAACGCTAAGAGAGGAGAAAAATGTCAAAACTGTTGATTGCCGTGAAAGATGAAATCCGCCGGGTGGCCCGCAAGGAAATCCGCGCGGCCACCGCCGGACTTAAAAAGGACCGGAAGACGCTACGTAAGACCGTAGCCGCGCTGCGCCGCCAGCAGAAGGCGCATAATAAGACTATCGGTCAACTCATTCAGGCAGTGGCGCGCCAGGCGAAAACGGCGGTCATGGCACCGGCCACGGCTGAGGGAAACAAAGCCCGGGTAACCGTCAAAGGGGTCCGGGCCTTGCGCCGAAAATTAAAATTATCGCAGATGGAGCTCGGCAAACTCATCGGGGTCAGCGGGCAGACGATATTGAGATGGGAGCACGGCGCCGGCCCATTAAAAGTTCGCTCGCGCACGAGGGAAAAGCTCCTGGCCGCGCGCGGCCTGGGGGTTCGGGAAGCGCGCCTGCGCCTGGGGGCCTGAGCGCAGCGCCGGAATTATTCGCCGGGGAAAGCATAATTGCGCAAAGCCTGGATAACTATCCATGACCGTCCATCTCAAGACATGCTTGAAAGCCCTGCTGCTTCTGGCGGGATTGAGCTTCTCCGCTCTGGCTGCCGAGGAGCAAGCTGACGTTCCGCCGCGGATGGCGAACGGCACGGTGATTGAGGGACTTGTTCAGGAAGCGACGCCGGATGGTTTGGTGATCCAGCGCTCCAAGGGCAAATATACCGTGCCCTGGAAGTATCTTTCGGCCGGAACACGCTATCGTTATGAGCGTTCCATGCTCCTGGCGCAGGAAGCCGCGCGCACTAACGCTCTTAAAAAAACATCAGGCGCGGCTAAGCCCGCGGTCAAAACAACGGCGCCGGCCAGGTAGAGTCCTGCGAAATTAATGACTCTTCTGTAGCCGACGTCGCTGACGTCGGAAAATCCGCGGTCAACGACCGCGGCTACAGTTAGAAACAGTCTTGTTCAGCGCTTTTGCAGGACTCTATCCCATCCAGGAAGTATGGAGAATTAGACCTTCGTCCTCTGTCGCACGGCTTCGAAGAGCAGGATGGTTGTGGCCGCGGCCACATTGAGCGAATCGGCCTGGCCATGCATGGCGATTCGGACTTTCATATCGGCCGCCGCGAGCCAACCACTGCTGAGTCCGTATTGTTCCGCGCCGACCACGATGGCGGTCCCCGGCCGCAAATCCACTTGGGTGTAGTCCCGCTCCGCGTGCGGGCTGGCCGCCAGGATCCGGATTTTATGCAGGCGCAGCCAGGCCAGGGCTTCGGCCGAGGAGGTTTCCACAACGGGCAGGGTAAAGAGGGTCCCGATACTGGCGCGCACGACATTCGGGTTATGAATATCCGTGCAGCGGTCGCAGACAATCACGGCGGTTGCGCCGGCGGCATCCGCCGAACGCAGGATCGTGCCCAGGTTGCCCGGCTTTTCAATTTTCTCGGCCACAATCAGCAGCGGCTGCGGCGGCAATTGCAGGTCGGCCAGGCCCAAGTGAACTTGAGGTAGAATGGCCAGCAGTCCCTCCGGCCGTTCGCGGTAGGCCATTTTTTCAAAAACCGGCGGCGTGCAGCTCACTATTTCAGCGCCGGAGTGGCGGCATTGTTCAATCAGCTCCGGCTCATTTTCGCCAAGGAACAGCTCCGGGCAAACGAACAGGGTTATTACCCGGCGGCCGTTCACCAAAGCGCGCTTGAGTTCGGAAAAGCCCTCGACGATGAACAGGCCCTGCGCATCGCGGTGCGCTCTCTGGCGGAGTTTGACCGCCGCTTTCACGCGCAGGTTTTGCAAGCTGGCAATGGGGGCATCGGGCATGGCGGTTTCTCCTGCTTCGAAATTCAGACTCTCTCTTATTCGGTAATATACTGCAAAGGCCGCGGAGCACAAAGATGGAACTTGACGTATAGGAATTTGATCTTTCGTAGCTGCGCCCGTGAGGGCGTGGATTCCTCTGACGGCCACGGCGTCACCGCCGCGGCTACAAGAGTCCGTAAAGTGCGCTATTACGTGCTCTACGGTAAGTTCTCCTTGGCCTCACACCTTAATAAACAGCCGGGGGATGGCCAGACGCCGGCGGCGGGTTTCGCCGGGCAGCAGCGCCGCTTTGCGCTCCGGGCGCTCGTCGCGCGCGGTCTTGCGGCCGCGGTTCAGGAACAACCCCGGGCCCAGGCTCAGCGTGTGCTTGCCGAAGCGTTCGTTAATGGCGTCAATTGCCCGGGAGACCTGCGCCAATTTGTCAATGCGCAACCGGTCTTCAAACAGTTCCGGCTGTTCCAGTTCGTCCGGCTCCAGTTTACCGAGCACTACGGTCGTGGCGCGGTATTCCTGAGCGTCCTGGAACACTCGCTCAAACAGCGTTTTCACCAGCGGCGCCGCCTCCTGGGTAGCGGCCGTGGCGCGGCTTAAGGCCGCTTCCAGGCCGGTCTGACTGAAATCGCGCGCGCGCAGAATAACCGTGAGAGCGAGCGCGCGCAGCCGGTGGCGCCGCAGCTTGATAAAGGCCGACTCCAGGTTGCGGATCAGCATGGCATAGACGAACTCCCGCTCGGCCGAAGGGGCCGTGAAGGTTTTGCATTTGCTGATGCTGGCATAGCTGCTTTTCTCCTCCGGGCAGACCGGGTAGACCGCCTCGCCGCGCAGTTCGCGCCACAACTCGCGGCCGATTTTGCCGAGCAGACGTTGCGCCCAGGCTTCGGGCTGAACCGCGAAATCGTAAGCCGTCTTTAATCCATGCTTGGTCAGCAGGTGCACCGTATTGGGACCGAAGCCCCAGACTTTTTCCAGGGTGGTATGTTGGAGAAAGAGGTGGATATGCCGCCCGCGGACGGCGGTGAACCCGGCGGGCTTGCGGAATTCGGAGGCCAGCTTGGCCAGGCTCTTGGAGAGACTCAGTCCTACCGAGACGGTGATAGCGAGTTCCTGCTGAATATCGCTCTGCATCCGCCGGGCAATATCCTGATAGGAGGCGCGGAACACGCGGCGCAGGCCGGAAATATCGGCAAAGCCCTCGTCAATCGAATACTCC
>JACPGN010000163.1 GCA_016182435.1 Lentisphaerota bacterium
AAGCGGGTTCGGGTGTTGGTCCAACCGGAGTGGCGGCCGGCCAAGGTTATATGGGGCGATGAGGATATGGGGATAGGCGTCCAAGGCCGTAGTTATGGGCATCTTCAGTTGCTCGCTGCGCCGGCGCGAAAGCATCGCCTCATTACGCGTATCACCGTCATGGGCAGATGAAGTAGAGCCGGTTTTCATACATTTTCATACATTTTCACTTGACCCCATGGGCTCAAGCCAGTAAGTTTGCTCACGTTTTTGCCGAGCGCATGAATCTGATATGGTCAATAGCTGCGGGTATCGGGGTGGGCGCGGGACTGGGCGTGCTTAATGTGCTGGTGTTACGCTTGGGCGTGCGCCGCGTTGTGGCCAGCCGGAAGCGTTGGCAGGCAATCTTGATTGTCATGGGCAGCTATGCGCTGCGCTATACGCTGATCGGCGCAGTGATTCTGGGAATCGCCTGGCGGGGTGAATCGGCCATGGCCTTGGCGGCCCTGGCAGTGCTCCTCCTGCTTACGGTGCTGCTGCCGATGATGAGTCGTAACCGGGGCTGCGGCTGTTGAGGAGCGGTATACAGAGCGACATAAATAACGCAGCATAATCTCTTGGTAGGGACGGCTCGCCGAGCCGTCCGCGGCGCCCCGCTCATGGCGGGGCGCCCTACCATGTGATGCTGTAACATTATTGTCGGCATGTATAGCGCACCGAGGACGCGCGGAGAGTTTTATTCATGGAAGGATTTGAAGGTCCGAACATTTTAGCGGGGCTTTGGAGCTATTTCTTCCCAGGGTTTCCGCTGCCGGCCGTTTTGCTGACGGCCTGGTTCATCATGGGGCTGCTGATCGTGATGGGTTTGCTCGTCGCGCGCCGGGTGGCGCTGGAGCCCGGCCGCTTGCAGAATGTGCTGGAAACGGCCGTGGAATATGTCACTTCTTTAAGCCGGCAGATTGCCGGGCCGGAAGGGCCGCGGTTTGTGCCGCTCTTTGCCACGCTCTTCCTCTTTATTCTCTGCTCCAACCTGATCGGGCTGATTCCGGGCTTTGTCTCGCCAACCACCAATGTCAACATCAACGCGGCCATGGCCCTGGTTGTCGCGGGCGCCGCCGAGTTCACCAATATCCGCGAGCGCGGGTTTGCCGGCTACGCTCGGCATTTTTGCGGGCCGCCTTATTGGCTGGCGCCTATGTTTATCGTCATCCGCGGCCTGGAAGTGTTCACCCGCCCGTTGTCGTTGACCATGCGGCTGTTCGGCAATATGCTGGCCAAGGAGATCATGCTGGGCGTGCTGGTCTATCTGCTGACCCTGTTCTTTTTCTCGCACAGTATTGTGGCCAAGCTGTTGGCCATCGTGCCGTTCCTGCTACGGCCAGGCATCATGCTGCTGGGTGTGCTGGTCGGTTTCGTGCAAGCGCTGGTCTTTACCGCGCTGGCCATGTCCTATATCGGCAGTGCGTTTGAAAAACATTAAAACCTTAACAAAGGAGGAGGATAACCATGGATACCTTGACTACTTCAATTATGGTGGCTGGCTTCGGCATGGCCCTGGCCACGCTTTGCACTGGGTTGGCGCAAGGAATGGCCGTGAACGGCGCCATGCAGGGGATTTCGCGCCAGCCGGAAGCCTCCGGCACAATCGGCACCAACCTGATCATTGGCCTGGCCTTTATTGAGTCCCTGGCCATTTATGCGCTCGTGGTCATGCTGCTCTTGCTGTTTGCCAATCCCTACACCAGCGGCGCCAAGGAGCAGGTCGAAATGCAATCCAAGGTCAGCGTACTGAAGCTCAAGATCGAGGAATTTCAACTGCAGGGAAAACTGGACAGCCTGCAAAAAGAAGCGCCCGAGGCGCCCGCGGCAACCAAATAACCGTATAGAAATTTTCCGCCAGAGGCGGATCCGCCTATACGGTGGACAATCCGGTGTAGCCGCGCCCGTGAGGGCGTGGATTCATCCGATGGCCACGGCGTTACCGCCGCGGCTACATAAAACAGTTGCCGCCTTTGGCGGCCTAATTCAAATGCTGCACATTGATCTGCCCTTAATTGTCGCGCAGCTCATTACGTTCCTGATCGGGCTCACTCTGCTGTGGCTGATTGCCTACAAGCCGCTCAAGGCCGTTTTCCAGGCGCGGATTGACAAAATCCGCGGCGACTTGAAGGCGGCCGCTGATGCCCGGCAGGCAATGGAGGAGCAGAAAAAAGCCTATGATGAGCAGATGGCCAAGCTGACCGATCAGAGCCAGACCCTGTTGCGCCAGGCTACCCGCGAGGGCGCGCAGTTACGCGAAGAAATTGTCCGCTCCGCCCGCGAGCAGGGCGAGGCGCTCATCAAACGGGCCGAAGAAATCATCGCCATTGAAAAGGCCAAAGCGATCAAGGAGCTGCGCCAGGAAGTGCTCGATATCTCCTTGCGCGTTACCGAAAAAGTCGTCGGCCAGATGGCCGATGCCGAGCTTCAGCGGCGCGCGGTTGAGCGGGTCTTTGTGGAATTGGAGGCTAAGTGAGCGCTAACCAGTTGGCGGAACGATATGCTCAGGCGCTCTGGCTGCTGGCCGAAAAACAAGCTGTCGAGCGCCGCTGCGCCGAGGAACTCAAGGCTTTTGATGCTTTGATTGAACGCACGCGCGCTCTTCATGACTGCCTGACTAATCCCACGGTCCCGGTCAAGGCCAAGCAGGCCATTCTGGATACGCTCGGGGCCCCCGTGTTGCATCCGCTGACCCGCAATTTTGTCGGCGTATTGGTCGGCAATCGGCGTGAGGCTTTATTGACCAGGATTAGCCAGGTCCTGGAAGCCAAGCTGGACGAGGCTGAAGGCCGGGTCAAGGTTCAGGTCGCCAGCGCCTTGCCGCTGGCCGAGGCCGAGGCGGCCGATTGCCGGCGCCGGCTGGAGCAGTGGCTGAATAAAAAGGTCCAGTTGCAAGTCAGGATAGCGCCCGAGCTCCTGGTCGGAATTACGATCAGGATAGGGGATCGCCTGATTGACGGCAGTGGCCGGGGCCAGTTGGCCCTGTTGCGCCAGGTTTTGAGCGCCTGATGGGCTGATGGCCTGATGGGCTGCACCAACCGATCGGACAGATCTGACAGATCAGTAATAACGGATTTTCCCATGGCGGATCCATTTAAAATCAGACCGGAAGAGATTACCGCGATCATCAAGCAGCAGTTGGAAGGCTGTGAAGGCCACGTCCAGCAGGCGGATGCCGGAACGGTCCTGCTGGTTGGCGACGGCATTGCGCGGGTTCATGGCTTAAGCCGCGTCATGGCCATGGAGCTGGTCGAATTTCCCAACCAGATTTATGGCATGGCCATGAACCTGGAGCGCGACAATATCGGCTGCGTCATCCTGGGCGACGACAAGCACATCAAGGAAGGGGATCTGGTCAAGAGCACTGGCCGGATTGTGGAAGTGCCGGTGGGTCCCGAACTGATCGGCCGGGTAGTGAATGCGCTGGGCCAGCCCATTGACGGCAAAGGCGTAATCCCGGCCAAAAAGGCCCGGCCCATCGAGCGCCGGGCGCCCCAGGTTATCGAGCGCCAACCGGTGTGCGAGCCGCTGCAAACGGGACTAAAGTCCATTGATTCCATGGTGCCCATCGGGCGCGGCCAGCGCGAGCTGATCATCGGCGACCGCCAGACCGGCAAGACGGCCCTGGCGATTGACGCAATTATCAACCAGAAAGACAAGGGCGTGATCTGCATTTACGTGGCCATCGGCCAGAAGGAATCCACCGTGGCTCGGGTGATCAAGGCACTGCAAGATAACGGCGCCATGGCGCATACTATCGTGGTAAGCGCGAGCGCCTCGGTGCCGGCGCCGCTGCAATATATTGCGCCCTACAGCGGCTGCGCCATGGCCGAAGAATTTCGCGATAATGGTCAGCACGCCTTGGTCGTCTACGATGATTTGTCGAAGCATGCCGTCGCCTATCGCCAGTTGTCGCTGCTCTTGCGCCGGCCGCCCGGACGGGAAGCCTATCCCGGCGACGTGTTTTACCTGCATTCGCGTTTGCTGGAGCGCGCGGCCAAGTATTCGGCCGAGAAAGGCGGCGGCAGCATGACGGCCTTGCCGATCATCGAAACTCAAGCCGGCGACATCTCCGCCTATATTCCGACTAACGTTATTTCCATCACCGACGGCCAGATTTACCTGGAAACCGGTCTTTTCTACGCCGGCATTCGGCCGGCGGTCAATGCGGGCCTGTCGGTCTCCCGCGTCGGCGGCGCCGCCCAGATCAAGGCCATGAAGAAAGTGGCCGGACGCCTGCGCCTGGATCAGGCCCAGTATCGCGAATTGGCGGCTTTCTCCCAGTTCAGCTCCGATCTTGACAAGGCCACGCGGGAACAGTTGACTCGCGGCGAACGCCTGACCGAAATTCTGAAGCAGGATCAATACAAGCCCCTGCCGGTGGAGAAGCAGATTGCGATTATTTTCGCGGGAGTGAGCGGCTTTTTGAACGACTTGCCTCTAACGGCAATCAAGGAGTTCGAAAGCCAGCTTTACTCTTTTCTGGATGAGGAGCGTCCCGAACTGCTCCATCAAATCCGCCTCAAGGGCGTTCTCGATGAGGCGCTGGAAACCAATCTCCAGCGGGCCATCGGCGAATTCAAGAAGCGAGTAGCCGGCATCGCCGATCGTACCTGATGTATGAACAACCACTATGAAAAACAAGAATATGACCACGGATGGCACGGATAACACTGATTGTTGACGGCCGCCCGGCGGCCGTTAACGGTCTGACCATCCGTGAAATCCGTGTAACCCGCCTGCAACGCTGGGCGTAGCACTGCGGGCAGGTCAGTGGTTAATTTCTTTGGGTTGCGGGCATAGCCTGCATTGGTAAAACTCCGAAAGCGTAAAAGAAAATGAGCAATCTCCGGGCTATCAAAGGCCGCTTGCGCAGTATCAGGAAAAACCAGCAGATTCTGCGCGCCATGAAGATGGTTTCGGCCGTCAAGTTGCGCCGCGTTCAGGCGCTGATGCATTCCAGCCGCCCTTATGCCGAACGGCTGGAGACCGCGGTCCAGGACTTCCTCGGGTCTATGGAAGAGCATGAGCGCCAGCATCCGCTGTTGTTGTCCCGCCGCCCCGCTCGGATTCTGTGGATCGTGCTTTCGACCGATCGGGGCCTCTGCGGGAGCTTGAATAATAATCTCTTCCGCAGCGTTCAGCAGGCTTTGTCCGCGCGCTCCGCGACCGGCGCGGAACCCTCGCTGCTCCTGATTGGACGCAAGGCCGGCGATTTCTTCAAGCGGCTGCAAAGGGTTGCCGCCGGTTTCCGGATTGAGCTTGCTTACCCGTTGGCCGAGGCCGAGGCGGACATTCTCAGCGCGCAGTTGTGCGATAGGTATCGAAAAGGCCTGGTTGACGAGGTGGAGGTGTTTTTCGCGCAGTGCCTATCCACCCTTCGGCAAAGCCCGCAGCGCGTTAAGCTTCTGCCGGTGGCGCCGGCGCCGTCGGCAGGCCGGATGCAAAGAAAAGTCCGGCTGCTTGAGCCAGCGCCCTCGACAATAGCTGACGACCTGGTGCCGCGTTATCTGAGCGGTCGCCTGCGGCAGATCCTGTTCGAGGAACAGCTCTCGGAGCATAGCGCCCGCATGATGATGATGGATCAGGCCAGCAAGAAGGCCGCCGACATGATTGACCAGATTCAACTTGCTTATAATAAGCTGCGCCAGAGCATGATCACGCGGGAGTTGGCCGATATTACCACGGGCGTGGAAGCGATGGCATAGAAGCTTGACCATCCGGAACCGCCGTGAAAGACAAAAATATTAACCACTGATAGACACTGATAAACACTGATAATCCCGAATTTTTTCATCCGTGTCTATCTGTGTTCATCCGTGGTTAAAAATATTTGGGTTGCGGGGAAAAACCCGCGTTAGATGGAGCAAATGGTGAATAGCGCGAACTCAAAGGGCAGTGTCATTCAGGTTATCGGCAATGTGGTTGATGTGCAGTTTCCTGCCGGGAGCCTGCCGCTGATTAATATCGCCTTGCTGATCAAGCGTGATATTCCCGACGACCAGGGCCGCATGGAAGTCGTGGCCGAAGTGCAACAGCATCTGGGCGACAACATCGTGCGCTGTATCGGGCTTTCACCCACCGACGGGCTGCGGCGCGGCAATGAAGCGCTTAATACCGGCAAGCCGATCACGGTGCCCGTGGGCCGCCAGAACCTGGGCCGCATGTTTAACGTGCTGGGCGAGCCGATTGATGGCCTGGGCCCCGTGGCCGCTACGCAGTTTGCGCCGATCCACCGGCCGTCGCCCTCGCTGCAGGAGCAGGAGCCCAAGACCCAGATTCTGGAAACCGGCATCAAGGTTGTGGATTTGCTGGCGCCTTACGCGCGCGGCGGCAAGATCGGGCTCTTTGGCGGCGCCGGGGTGGGCAAGACCGTGATCATCATGGAGCTGATCCACAACATCGCCACCGAGCATGGCGGCCTTTCAGTGTTCGGCGGCGTCGGCGAACGCACCCGCGAAGGCAACGACTTGTACCGGGAAATGAAAGAGTCCAAGGTGCTGGAAAAAACCGTGCTGGTCTATGGCCAGATGAATGAGCCGCCCGGCGCGCGCCTGCGCGTGGGCCTGACCGCCATGACCATGGCCGAAAACTTCCGCGATGAAACCGGCCAGGAAGTGCTGCTCTTCATTGACAATATTTTCCGCTTTGCCCAGGCCGGCCAGGAAGTTTCCACCCTGCTGGGCCGCATACCGTCCGCCGTGGGCTATCAGCCGACCCTGGCCTCGGAAATGGGCGAACTGGAAGAGCGCATTACCTCGACTAAGCGCGGCGCCATTACCTCCGTGCAGGCCATTTATGTGCCGGCCGATGACTTGACCGATCCGGCCCCGGCCACCGTCTTCAGCCACCTGGATGCCACCACCGTGCTCTCGCGCGCCATCGCCGAGCAGGGCCTCTATCCGGCGGTGGACCCCTTGGATTCGACCTCAAAAATACTTTCGCGCGAAGTCGTGGGCGACGAACATTACGCCGTGGCCCGCGGCGTCCAGCAGGTGCTGCAGAAATACAAAGAGCTCCAGGATATCATTGCCATCCTGGGCGTCGAAGAACTCTCCAACGAGGATAAGCTGACCGTGGCGCGGGCCAGGAAAATCCAGCGCTTCCTTTCCCAGCCCTTCCATGTAACCGAGCAGTTTCTGAATACCCCCGGCCGCTATGTCGCGCTCGCCGAAACCATCCGGGGCTTCAAGGAAATCATGGAAGGCAAGCACGACGCCCTGCCAGAACAGGCCTTTTTCATGGCCGGCTCGATCGAGGATGTCCTTAGTAAGGCCAAAACTCTATGACCTCGTTTGCCGTGGAAATTCTAACCCCCGTGCAACGCGTGTTTGCCGGCGAAGTCCAATCCCTCATCCTGCCGGGCGTGGAAGGCTTCTTCGGCGTGCTCGCCGGCCATGTGCCCTTGCTGGCCCGCCTGGAGGCTGGCCGCCTGATGGTGCGCCAGGGCCTGCCCGAGCTCGGCCAGGGCTCAGCCGAGCGTTATTTCGGTTGCGGGGCGGGTATCGCCGACGTGAACCCCAAACAGGTTACGATCCTGGTGGATTCCGCCGAACCCGAAAGCCAGCCCAAAGCGTGAAAAACTGCTGCTTGACGCCAAAACGGAAAGCTTCTTCGTTCAATCTCATTTGCGAGGCGAACGTGTGCAAGACCCGCGTTAAAAAAGCGCGCCATTTTAACGTCGAGCTCGCTACGCTGGTTGGCCCTTCTCAGGATGCTCGTCTTGTCCGGTCCCCGATGCCCATGAGCAAACCGGAGACGGAGATATCTTCATCAAGCTCATTCCAATGGAGCCCCGTGCCGCCTCCACTGATGACATACTTCTCCCGCTGGTCGGGGGATGCCCGAAGCAGGCGGGGAAAGTAAGCCAAGGGGACTCCAAGCTGACGACCGTCGGCGAGAATGACCCACATGGTCTCCTCGTCGAACCGGAGGTGTTTGGCCGTGGCTTGGGCTTCAGTTGCCAAAGTGCTCATTCCAGTACCTCGCTATTAACTGTTTATTCTCAATTGCCACATCGAGCAACTCGTGAAGCTCGTGCGACGTCATGGCGTACGCTTCGGCTACGCCCGGAATGGGGTCGAGCCAAAACTTCGCAACCGACTCGCCCTTGCGCGCATGAATGTGCAAGGGTTCCCTCGGTTCTCCCTCGTTCGAGTGGAAGAAGAACCGGTAGCCCTTGTATCTGAATACAACTGGCATACTGTAATACTACACCAAGCATCAGTTACCGTCCATCTTTTCGTGTAGGCGAACGCCCGGCGTCATGGTGGCGAGTTTGCGAGCCTACCATGGACGCCGTTGGTGGGGCTCTTCATTCACTGGTTTGTCAGGCTGTGTTCTCGTTGTTACTCTCATCAGCAGGATGGCAACCGAACATAGAACACAGACTGCCTCTATCCCGTACAATCCCCATAGGCCGCCTGCTAAACTGCGAGGAATGACAAGTTCCCGGTTGAAATCCCAGCGGCTGGGCTGATAGTTCGCTGATTCCATGGCCTGCGAAACGGAAAGGGTTCCTTGCCACTGCTCGTAGTTCAAACCTTGAGAGCCGAGGACAGATGCCCCGAGCACAATTGATACACCAAGCACTATCCATATTGTCTTCGGCATTCGTGCTTTGTCCAAGAGCCACGCAAGCAAGCCAACTGTCGTTCCGCTGAGAATCAGCATCATAAGGAGAAGAATGAAAGGATGATGATATTGACTCGTCCATATCCGTGCGGAAATCATGGCAGGCCAACCGCCAATGATCATTCCTGCAGCAAATCCATGTACTTCAAATCCGGGAAACACGATCAACGCGGCTGCAAACAGAATCCATACGCCTGTGAAGACTATGCGATGCTTCATAATTCCTGCCCCAACAGACGCTAGGCATATATCTGCCTGATACCATTAGTATTGATGTCTGCCTAACATGTTGTATATTGACGCTACTTGCCCCCGTGCTATTACAAGTTTGCCTCGGAAATAGAATATGGATACGATCCCGTCAAGTGACAAGCCTAAAGTTGGACAAAATGCGCCGGCGGACCAAGCGCGAAGCATCGAGAATTAAAGCCCAGGGTGTAAAGCGGACTATGAGCCCGGCGCGTCGAAACTGGAAGCAGCCTTTTCTGCCGGCCGCCTGATGGTGCGCCAGGGCCTGCCCGAGCTCGGCCAGGGCTCAGCCGAGCGTTATTTCGGTTGCGGTCCGGGTATCGCCGACGTGAACCCCAAACAGGTTACGATCCTGGTGGATTCCGCCGAACCCGAAAGCCAGCCCAAGGCGTGAAGCCCCCCACCACTTCATGTAGCCGCGGCGGTGACGCCGTGGCCGCGTAGCATCCGCCTTAGCGGACTCGTGCTTCGTAGCGACTCTTCTACGCCCTGCGTAGCGGCTTCGCAGAGCAGGGAGGCTACTTCGCAGAGTAGCATCCGCAAGGGCGGATCATGCCTAAGGCAGACCCGCCTATGGTGGGAAGTCCCCGGCATTAGCCCGCCACGAATCTGCGCGGTGCAATGGCGACTTGCGGTAGTGGATATCGGGCCATCCTTGCATAACGTCCGCGTTCTCCGTTTGCGAACCAGCCAGGGTGAGCAATACAGAGCGACGCGTTGTTCGGCCCTCTATATGTCTTGTTCTTCGTCCGCAAGCGTTTGAGTAATGTCCCGCAAGATAAAACGGACTCTCACTTTTTCCATGGGGAGTGCGAGCGAGACCCGGAAAAGGTGTGGCGTGATCTCATGACTGGTGCCCCTGAGCGCGAAATTATGTGGAGGACCGAATTCGTCCGGTCGCACATCCTTCTTGTCCGTGCCAACCAAGACGAGCAGTGTTGCCTTCTTGCTCACCGAGAAGGCCTCCGGAATCTTGTATTGGTCGCGAACACTGCCATCGGAAGGACCATCGCACACAGCAGGATTGCAATTGTCCTCATCTCTATTCTCTGGCCGAACGGCGAGCTGAGCCGAGCGGCCGGTTCCGGCCACGCGCAGCGTGGACGGGAGGTCCGCGAGCCCGGCGGCTGCCGGGCGAGAGCTTCCGATGCTTGGTTCGGCAAGGCCTATTCTTTGATGGAGTTCAGAAACTCAGTATGTTCTTTGACGACATTTTCCCAATACGGCCGGTTGTTTTCCTTAAGGAAACTAAGCGTCTTTTGAAATCGCCGTTTAAATTCCAGTGTAGTTTCCCGCGTTCCACCTTCCGGAAGATCATCGCCGTGGGCGGCCCTGTACATAACCGGGCCGAAGACCATCCACATCTTTTCCGTATGGCGATTGTAACGACGGTCACCATTCCATGTCCGTCGTGTTTTTTCTTTTAAATACATGAGTACGAGATCATTCGGGTCGTCGGAGCGCAGACCCGGAACGTACGCGTAATCGTTTATGTAGCCTGTAAGTTTCAGGTATTCTCCAACCTGGAGAAATGATTGCATGCCATTACCGACTACGTTTGGATATACGTTGGTGTGGTTGTCAATCGGCCATTGATCAAACGCACAAATAATCTGTTTTTGGCAATGCCGGAGCGGATCTGGAGGATGCCGGTATAATTCGATGCCGACAACAAGCCCAATGATGCCAAACACGACTGCAAGGATTTTAATCGCAACAAAGACGGATTTCATTTGATCAGGATTCTCAGGAAAGCCGGTGACTCTACTTCTACTGTTGTTTGCGACGCCTAAACTGCATTGGCCATTGCCGCAACACCGCCAGTCATGCCTGCCGAACGTCCAAAATGAGCGGTTTTTGGAAGCCGCAAAGCGGCCAAAAAAAACGGTCTATTGAGTGGTTCGTGATTCTGCATTTGCGATTTCGTTTGTTTCTTCTGGTTCTTGCCATGACGCGAGTCGGTCTTCATCATCAAAATAGACAACATAAGCCTTCGGATGAACCTGGCCAAACAAAGAGAAACCTATGGTCCAGTTGTATTCCCATCTTTCATTTGTCTTGTATTCATCGCCACCGATTGAGAAAGACCCTGGCCCCCATTTGACCGATGAATCACCGAGCAGGCTGATGACCTGCTCCCTCGTCATTCCCTTTTCCAATTTGCTCCAACCGGAGAGTGTGACTTTTGTCGTGGGGCCTTCTTCGAACAGGTGGATGGCGAAGAAATACTTGAAGTAGATGAATCCTGCCAAGCAAGCAAAGAGGACGATGCCCGCCATACTGCCAAGGATCCATTTGGTCTTCTTCTTCATCTCATTTCCCGAACGATACGCCTCACTTTCGACGCGATTAGCGACGTAAAGTTGGGGCGTTTGTTAAGCTCTTTGAATCATTTCGTCGTCTTCAGAGGGACATCATTGGTTGTGACGGCCTTAATCACAACCGCAGCGGGCGGCGAAAACCAACCACCCAGTTATTGGCTCCGGTCCTTCTTTCCGAATTCCTGCCCAAGTAGGTCTTCTGGCTTCATGCCTCGGAATCGGAGCGTGATCATTCGAACGACTACGGTGTCGGCAGTTTCGTCCTTCGTCCGTTCCATCGTCCCGCACACGTGCACAAGAACCTGCTGTTTGCCGCGAGCAAAGACCCGCAACCAGTCGCCGCCACAGTTCGTGAACTCGACCCCGAGAATGCCCCGGCCTTCCGTCCATCCCGCCGTCTTTAATACTTGAGTGAAGAAATCAGCGATCTTCTGACCAGGTTCGGTCGCCTCGAATCGAACAAAGGGCAGCCGCTCGGACACGAAGGGGTCGGCCAGTTCCTTGCGTGCGTCAGAAATCAACGCTCCAAGCTTGGCAGCAACATCCTCCGTGTTTGTTGAGCCGAAAGACTGCTTCATCTGGTCAAGCGGGCACGCGACGCCTCTCTCCACCAGACGGCTGCCTGGAAAGATAAACGAAGCCCCTTTCACGTCGGAACTTGGAGCCGCAAAGCAGGCGGCTGCAAAAGCGAGGAGAATGCCAATTGTCTTTACTGTCTTCATTTTGCTAAGCTAAACAAACGCTATGCATACATCTGTCTAATACCATTAGTATTGATGTCTACATAGTATGTTGTATATTGACGCTACTTGCCCCCGTGCTATTACAAGTTTGCCTCGGAAATAGAATATGAATACGATTCCGTCAAGTGACAAGCCTAAAGTTGGACAAAATGCGCCGGTGGACCAAGCGCGAAGCGTCGAGAATTAAAGCCCAGGGTGTAAAGCGGACTATGAGCCCGACGACTCGAAACTGGCAGCGGTCTTTGCCCGCCGGCTACCTGCCCACGATACTGCGCGCGCTGATCCAGCGCGCGCTGCGCGAGGATATCGGGTCGGGCGACATTACCAGTCGCGCGCTGGTTGCTCCAGCGCGCTGCGTAACCGCCGTGATCGTTGCCCGGCAAGCGGGCATTCTCTGCGGCGGGACTATTGCCGCGCGCATCTTCCGCGCGCTTGACTCCGCCATTCGCGTTCAGGTCCTTTGCTCCGATGGTCGGCGCTTCCGAAAGAATCAAGGGCTGTTGCGCATCACGGGCAAAGCCCGCGCGATCTTGGCGGGCGAGCGCACTGCGCTCAATTTTCTCCAGCGCCTGACCGGCATTGCGACCCTGACGGCGCAATTCGTTGAACTGGTCAAGCCTTATGGCCCGCGCATTCTGGATACGCGCAAGACCACGCCGGGGTGGCGCGCGCTGGAAAAATATGCCGTGCGCTGCGGCGGGGGAACCAATCACCGCATGGGTCTTTATGACCAGGTGCTGATTAAGGATACCCATCGCCGGCTTTTAGGTCGGCGCGGCCTGGCTGAGGCCGTGCGCACCGCGCGCCGCCGTTGCCCGGGTGCGCCCATCGAGGTGGAAGTGGAAACTCTGTCGCAATTTAAGCAGGTCCTGGCGGCCCGGCCGGATTGGATTCTGCTGGACAACATGTCGCCGGCGCAACTGCGGCGTTGCGTGCGTTTATGCCGTGGCCGCGCGCGGCTGGAAGCCTCCGGCGGAATTACGCTGGCCAATGTCAAGGCGGTGGCCGCGACGGGCGTCCAGGCGATTTCATTGGGCTGCCTGACCCATTCCGCGCCGGCGGCCGATCTATCGCTCGAGATTCTTTAGCCCGTCCCAGGCAATGGCGCGCTTCTATCACACGCAACTACTTTGGAGATTATGATGAATGGGGAAGATGAAACTACGAAACACGCCAAAGGCGCGAAAATTGCAGCCAAGGTGCTGTTAATCGAACATGAGTGGTTTGTTAATCAGTTTCGCGTAATTCGCGCATTTCGCAGTGGAAAGTGATAGCTGAGCAGTAACTATCACACTTTATAAAGTGTGATAGAAGCATTTTCGGGATTGTGAAGGGAAAGTCATGCAACGACGCCAGCAGAAAATAAGGTGGGCGCTGAGAGACTGCCGCCTGGGATGCCCCTTGCTACTCCTCAAAGAAGCGCCATCCACGAATGACGTGCTCAAGGCGCGGGCTGAGAAAGGGGCGCTGGAAGGCCTTGCCGTGGTGGCCGAAAGCCAGACGCGCGGACGGGGCCGAAACGGCCGGGGTTGGCTGTCTCTGCCGGGCAAGGGCGTGTACATGTCGGTACTGCTGCGACCCAACTGGCCGGCCACGGACGGCGTTTTTCTGAATATCTGCGCGGCGCTGGCGGTCGCGCGGGCTTTGGAAAAGTTGTTGCGTGGAGTCCGGCTCAAATGGCCTAATGACATCATCCTCAACGGCCGCAAGGTTGGCGGCGTGCTGGTTGAGCCGCGCATCCGGCGCGCTGTGATCGAATTTGCCGTGGTGGGGATAGGGATTAACGTGCGGCACCGCAAGCCGGATCTTAAGCCATTGGGCCAGGCTTTGGCCACGTCGCTGCGCCTGGAAGGCGTGCGCGTGGACTGCGACCAGGTCTTGACGCGCGTGCTCAAGGAACTGGAGATCTGCTACAGCATGGCGCGCCAGGATGATAAAAGCCGTATTCTGCAGGAATGGGCCTTGCGCCATGAACAGCAATCTAAGCAAACGCCCAACGCTCAACCCCGCGAGACGCGGGGCAAGCATGGAATTTATCCCGCGCTGCGCGGGACGCCGAACGTCGAATGAAAAACGGCGAAAAACACAACAACTGTGAACTCTGAACCGTGAACCCGGAACCATGTGCCATGTCTGAATTCGTAATTGTCGTGGACGTGGGCAACACCAGCACGGCTTTGGCCCTGGCGCGCGCCGGGCGGATCACTGGTATTACGCGCCTGCCAACGCGAACTATGAGCGGCATGGATGTGAAGCAAGCGCTAAAGCGCTTGACGCGCAACCGCAAAATCGCGGGAGCAATGTTGTGTTCGGTGGTGCCCAAACGTAATCGTCTCTGGCTTAGTGAACTGCTTGCCTGCAGCGGCCGAGCGCCGCTGGTGCTGCATCATGGCCTGAAGCTGGGAGTGCGCCTTGACTATCCGAATCCCTCCGGCATCGGCGCGGACCGCCTGGCCAATGCCAGCGCGGCGGCCTGCCGCTATGGCGCGAACGTGATCGTCGCCGATTTCGGCACGGCCCTGACCTTTGATGTCGTGGCCGACAATGCCTACCTGGGCGGAATCATCGTGCCGGGGCTGCCGCTCATGACCGATTATCTGGCTGAAAAAACGGCGCTGTTGCCGCATCTTGAGCTTGCCCCGTATCGCGGTCTGGCAGGCAATACCCATGCCATGCCGGTTATTGGCAAAAGCACCCGCGCGGCCATGGCCATTGGGGCCCGATTAGGGTACCTTGGCATGGTGCGCGAAATTTTCAAACGCTTAAAGCAGACCTTGAAAATCAGGAAAATCCGCCTCTGCGCAACCGGCGGCTATGCGGCCTGGGCCTTGGCCGGCAGCGACCTGAAGGTGCGGATTGACCCGGACCTGACGCTCTTTGGCATCG
>JACPGN010000164.1 GCA_016182435.1 Lentisphaerota bacterium
ATGTGCGCTTTATTTTTGGCGGGCCGGGATTTGAAACCGTGTCCGGGGATTATGATGGGGATGGCCTGGCGGATCCGGCAATCCATGACCGCCAAGGCTCGGCATGGCAGATCATGCTGTCAGGACAAGGCTATCAGACGGTAGATTTCGATTTTGGCGGCTCAGGCGCGACGCGCGGCGCAGTAGGGGACTACACCGGGGAAGGACGTGCGAATCCGGGACTGTATGAGGAAATGAGCGGGCGCTGGTATGTCTTGATCTTGGCTGTGGGTACGGAAAAAGCTGAGATAGCCAGCGCAGTCTTTGGCGGCAGCGGCTATCTGCCGGTGGCCGGGGACTATGATGGTGACGGCAAAGTGGATCCGGAGGTGTATGGCCAAGAGACGGGCAACTGGTATGTCATGCTCTCTGCGCAAGGCTATGGTGTGGCCTCGGCGGATTTTGGCGGGCCGGGTTATGAGCCGGTCGTCGGGGATTATGACGGCGATGGCAAAGCCGATCCGATGTTGTTCAATCAAGCGACCGGCGAATGGACGGCGCTGATGTCGGCAAATGGCTATGCGCGCCAGCGCTTCACCTCCAGCGCCGGCATTCCCGTGGCGGGCGATTTTGATGGCGATGGCATTGCCGATCCGGCCGTGCTGTCCGGCAGTGGCGCATGGTCCTTCCTGTCTTCCGCATCCTCCTACCTCCGTCTCGGCCCCTATTCTCTCACTTCGCCGTAACTGAATTCTCACCACCTTGTTCTAACCGGAATATGCTCGGCCAGAAGCGCTTCCTTGATTTGACGGATCGTATACTCACCCGTGTGCAGCATGCCGGCAATAATTGCGGCATCGGCGCAGCCGGTAGTAAATACTTCCGCCAGATGGGCTGGGGTCCCGGCGCCACCGGAGGCCACAACCGGGATGCCGACATTGGTGGCAATGAGCCGGGTTAAGCTCAATTCAAAGCCCTGGCGGGTGCCGTCGGCATCCACCGAGTTGACCACAATCTCGCCCGCGCCCAATTCCTCGGCGCGGCGGGCCCAGGCAAGGGCGTCCAAACCAGTGCGTTCCCGGAACCCGCGGATCGTAATCTCATAGCCACTGGGAAAGCGCTTGTCTCCCGGAGTTTTAACCGGGTCCATGCCGAGCACGATGCATTGCGAGCCAAAGGCTTTGGCCCCCTCGGCAATTAGCGCCGGGTTCAGCACCGCCTGTGTGTTGAGCGAGATTTTTTCGGCGCCGGCGGCGAGCACCCGCGCCATGTCGTCAAGATTGGCAATCCCGCCGCCGACGGCGAAGGGGATGTGGATCGCGCGGGCCACGTCGGCCACCATTTGAATATCAATGCCCCGGCGTTCGGCGGAGGCGGTGATATCATAGAACACCAGTTCGTCGCAGCCGCCTTCGCTATAGCTCGTGGCCATCGCCACCGGGTCGCCCAGTTCCACGTTGTTCTGGAACCGAACCCCCTTGGTGACCTTGCCGTTACGGACATCCAGGCAGGGAATAATGCGTTTTGCTAACATAATGCAAAATTTGATAAGGTTAATTGGGTGAGAAGACCCGGGCTGGCTGGACGAGCCTCTGATTGCCAGGTGGCACCTTATGATCAATACGGGCGGCGGTCAAGTTGTTTTGCAATATACTTTTTTTAGAACATAAAAAATGGTAAATACTTAGACATCTGCGCGGTTAGAAAAAAATGATTCAAAATTGACGGTTCGGTACGTTTTTCAATAGTTAAACGAAAGACTTTATTTCAATCAACTCAGGAATTACACGGATGAAAATCGAAACTGGTCTTTTCTCCCACATGGTCGTTCAACGGAATCGCAAAAACGTCAGCGAAGCGGATTTTTCCGGCATGTGCGCCGCGTCCGGTCCCGTCCTGGCCACGGTACGGCGCGGCAAGGGCGTGATCAAGGGCTTTGCCGGTGTCCCCGTGGGAAAAGCGGCCCGCGGACACCTGAAAGGATGCCTCAAGGGACTGCCGGCTGGCGGCCCGTATACCATCGAGCTGCGGGCCGGAAACGAAAAACTCACCATCAAGGACGTGCTGGTGGGCGATGTCTGGCTGCTGGGCGGTCAGTCCAACATGCAGGGTTGCGGCCTGTTCCCCAAAAAACGGTTGCCCGCCGACCCGCAGGTACGCGCCTTCTTCATGGATGACCGCTGGGCCGTGGCCATAGATCCCATCCACAACATGTGGGCTTGCGTGGACCAGGTCCACATTGACCTGTGTGGCGGATCCCGGCCCGTCAAACCTGCGGCAAATTGGGGCGTCTGTCCCGGCCCCACCTTTGGCATCGAGATGCGCCGCCGCACCGGTGTGCCGCAAGGCCTGATCGCCTGCGCGCACGGTGGCACCACCATGACGCTATGGGATCCCCAGCGCAAGGGCGAGGGCGGCAAAAGCCTTTATGGCGCGCTGGTCCGGCGGCTCGTGAAAAACGGCCGGCGGGTGGCCGGCATGATCTGGTACCAGGGGTGCAGCGATGCCAACGCCCAAGACGCCCCGCTCTACACCAAACGCATGCAGGAACTCGTGGCCGCGCTGCGGCGCGACTGCGCCGACAAAACGCTTCCGGTGGCGATCGTTCAAATTGCGCGCGTTATCGGCTGGGGGCCGGACACGGCTGCCCCCTGGAATTCGATCCAGGACCAGGAGCGGCGGCTCCCGCTGGCCATCAGGAACCTGGTCATGGTGCCGGCCATTGATTTGCCGCTCGATGACGCTATCCATATCAGCGGTGAAGGCCACACGATCCTGGGCGCCCGCCTCGCCCAGGCCATGCAGACTCTGCGCAGGGACCGCAAGGCGGGGCCGCCCCCCATCAGCCTGAAGAAAATCATCCTTGAACCTGCGCGCGGACTGGTGGTCGAGTTTGAGAACGTAGCCGGAAAACTGTGCGCCGGCAGCCGTCCGAGCGGCTTCGCGATCGTGAACCAAGCCGGCAGCGCCAACCATTTCGACATCCAACTCGACGGCCGCCGCGTGCGCTTGCGCAGCAGCCTTACGCCGCACTTATTGAGCGAAGCGGCCGTCCATTACGGTTATGGCACCGATCCCTATTGTAATATTGTGGACGAGGCCGGCCGTTCGCTGCCCGTATTCGGTCCCGTCCGCCTCGGCATGGGGCGGGCGGTCACGCTTTTCGTGCAACAACTCCGCGTAAGCGCCTATCAGCCCGCCGCCGGCAAACTGGATGGTCTCGAGTTCCCTGCTTTGCTTGATTCGCTCGGCCTGGCTGCGCGCTCGTTCCCCGATGTCTTCTGCAATCTGCACGCGGAGATCGCGCAACATGGCGGCCGCGACGAGGTGGTCTGGTTCGCCTGCCGTTTTTCCTGTCCGGAGGCGATGCGCGTGGCGCTCCTGTTTGGCTACGATGGTCCGCTCAAAGCCTGGGTTGATGGAAAGCAGGTGTTTCACGACCCGAACGGAATTAACCCCGCCACCCCGGACAAGGGCAAGGCGGTCATACATGCGGAGCCGGGCGACCATGAGGTTCTCATCGCGCTGGGCACCAATCATGGCGCAGCCTGGGGCATCCATCTGTGCTTCGAACGGCTGGATGTTGCCAAGAAACAGCTTCGCATGGGCCCGGAACACTTTGTGATGCCGAAGGTGCTGGGGTAGGATTGAACAATGACGCCAACCGAAAGCACCTGTCCGCTGACGCAACAATCCGATATGGCGAAACTCGACAAGAACTTTGTTCCCCGTCGAGATGGCGAATGACCTGAATCAGACCGAATCCATGAACACCAAATTCTCAATCCAAGGCGTTATTTTCGATATGGATGGCGTGCTCTGCGATTCCGAGCCGTTCATTGCCGAGGCCGCCGGCCGAATGTTTGCCGAGCGCTACGGCTTGGCCGTCACGCCGCATGACTTTCGGCCCTTTGTCGGCGCGGGCGAAGATCGCTTCATCGGCGGGGTTGCCGAAAAGTACGGCGTGAGGCTCAACATGCCCTCCGATAAAGACCGCACTTATGCCATTTATCTGGAGATCATTCGCGGCAGCTTACGGCCTTTACCGGGCGTGCGTGATTTTGTGGCGGAATGTCGGCGGCGCGGGCTTATCCTGGCCATTGCCACCAGCGCCGACCGCGTCAAGCTGGACGGCAATTTGAGGGAAATCGGGTTGGCCCCTGACCTGTTTGCCTCCTGCGTAACCGGAAGCGAAGTCCAGCGTAAAAAACCCTTCCCCGATATTTTTCTGACGGCCGCGCGCAAAGCGCTCATTGTGCCGGAAGCGGCCCTGGTGATTGAGGATGCGCCCAATGGCATTCAGGCCGCCAAGGCAGCCGGGATGCGCGCCCTGGGGCTTACCACCAGTTTCAGCGCCGCCGTGCTCCGCGCGGCCGGCGCCGACTGGACCGCGCCCAACCTGGCGCAAATCGTCATTGCCAGCGTCTTGGCCAATCAATAAACTATCACATAAATACGGGGAGGTTGTGGCCGGAAATAGCTGCGGACACTGAGGTCCGCTCTGCATAAGGAATGAAAGAATGGGTTCAATAAAAGCCGAGCTCGTTCGTTATGGCGCAAAAATGGTCCAGGCCCGGCTGGTGGCCGGCGCGGGCGGCAACATCAGTGCCCGCGATGGCGCCATTATCTGGATGAAACCCAGCGGCCTGGCGCTGGATGAAATGAGCCCAGCGGATTTGTGCGGCCTGGACCTGAAGACCGGCCGGCAGATCAAAGGCTCGCGCCGGCCGACTTCGGAAGTGAACATGCACCTGGCGGTCTATCGCGCTCGCCCGGAGGTGAACGCCGTGTTTCACACGCATTCCCCTTGGGCCTCGGGCGTCATTGCCGCCGGCATCACGTTACGGCCGATGTTTGCCGAGTTTGTTAACGACCTTGGCCGCACGGGAACGATCCCCTATGTCACGCCCACCACGCCGCGCCTGGCCGCCGCAATGGGCAAGAAAGCTCGAACGTGTGACACAATTTTCATGGTCAACCATGGAGTGTTGGCCGTGGGGGTGACCATGAAACAAGCCTATTTCCGCGTGGTGGTTGTGGAAGACGCGGCCAAATCGCTGGTGGCCGCCTGCGTTGTGGGCCGCCCGCGGTTTCTCTCCCCGCGCCAGGCTCGCGAAATCCTGGCGCTGGATGCGGTCCGGCATCGCACCAGAATGGCGGAGACCGGCGGGTAGGGGGCGGACGACAGACGCCGGACGACAGACGCCGGACCGGAGGCAGGAGAATGACAGCCAACAGAAAAAAGGGACCTGATTTTTCATGAAAGCGGCCGTAATCAAGAAGCCGGGCATGGTCGTTGTGGAGGATGTGCCCCAGCCGAAGCCGGGAGCGGGCGAGGTCCTGTTAAAGGTCGAAGCTTGCGCGCTGTGCGGGACCGACCAGCGCGTGCTCTCGGGCGAAAAGCACGTGGATGTGCAAATCGTAGGCCATGAAATCACCGGCGCCGTGGCCGGGGTAGGCTCTGGGGTGCAAGCGATCGAGCCCGGCCAGCGCTTTATTGTCCAGACGGTGATCGGCTGCGGGGCGTGTCCCATGTGCGCGCGCCATCGCGAGAACCTGTGCGAAAAGGGATTCCGCGCTATCGGCTACCAGTTTAACGGGGGTTTCGCCGAATATATGGTCATGCCCAAAGTGGCGGTGGACCAGGGCTGCCTGATCGGAATTCCGCCAAAGCTGAGCGCCGAGATCGGCACGCTGATCGAGCCGCTGAGCTGTTGCGTCAACGGGATGAAATATATTCCGCTGGAACATGCCGAGCATGTCGTAATCTTTGGCGGCGGCATTATCGGCGTTTTGAACGGCCTGGTAGCGCGCGCGCGGGGCGCAAAACGGATAACCATTATGGATGTGTCGCCCACGCGCCTGAACCTGCTGAAAAAACTTGGCCTGCCCTTTGACGATCTGGTCAACTCCAGCGCGGCCGATCCGCAAGAGTGGGTTCGCGCGGCCACCGGCGGCCGCGGGGTGGATGCCGTAGTCGTGGCCGCCTCCGTGAAAAGCCTGGTCGCCGTGGGGCTCAGCCTGTTGCGCCGCGCTGGCCATCTTTCCATCTTTGCCGGCATGCCCAAATCGGACCCGCTGTTGCCCTTAGACACCAACCGAATTCATTATTACGAACTCAATTTGCACGGGGCCAACAGCTCTTCGCAGGAGGAATACCTGCAGGCCCGCGATTTCCTCGTGACTGGAAAAATTGACGGCCGCGCGCTGGTGACCCATCGTTTCCGCTTGGAGGAGTTTAACGAAGCCGTTAGAACCCAGAGCGATCCGGCCAGCGGGTCGCTGAAGATTGTGATTATTCCATAGTACCTTGAACACCCGGTACCGTCATAAATAAAAAGATGCCATAGGCATCCGCCTGCGGCGGAAAATTGTAGGAGCGCCACCCCGCTGGCGCGATAAGATCGCCTCGACGGGGCGAGGCTCCTACATTTCCACCACAGGCGGACGAAACGTATTTGGGTTGCGGGCATAAGCCCGCCTTAA
>JACPGN010000019.1 GCA_016182435.1 Lentisphaerota bacterium
AGCATCATCGGCGCGGCCATGACCGCCTGGGCAAACACGTCCGGTCCCGGCGTCAACAGCATGGCGACAACCAGCGTGATTACAATGGCATGCCGCCGCTTGCCGCGCAGGAACGCCGCGGATACCACGCCCAGGCGCCCCAGCGCCACGATGACCACCGGGAATTCAAACGCCACCCCGAAGGCCAGCAATAGCTTCACCGCGAACGAGACATAGCTGACGGCGGTCCATTCGGCCCGAATACCGATCCAATCGTGCAGACCGAACATAATCTTGAGCGCCACGGGCAGGGTAATGAAATACCCCAGGCCTACCCCAAAAACAAAAAGTCCGATAACAAAGCCCAATGACCCCAGAACTACTTTGCGCTCCAGGCGGTTGAGCCCCGGCAGAACAAAGCGGGCGACAAGAAACAGGATAACCGGCGTGCTCACCAGCAGCCCGCCCCAGAGCACAATCTGCAAGGCAATGGCAAACCCGCCGGTTATATCCAGCGAGCGCAGGAACTGTTCCGGGTGATCGGTGACTCTGGCCAGCGGCTTGCGCAGCAGGTTGAACACCTGGGGCGCCAGCGGCCCGACGACCGCCATGCCCAGGCCCCAGGCCGCCAGGCAGCCCAGCAGGGTCGTCCGCAAATCGGCCAGGTGCTCCAGAAACGGCTTGGGCTGGTCCGCGATTGTCATGGTCAATGGGGAATGGTCAATGGGGAATGGTCAATGGTTGATGGGGGATGGATAACAAAGAATGGTCAATGGGCGATGTTACAGAAAACGGCGGTGACGTTATTTCCATTCTCTTCATCAACCATGTTCCATCAACCATTCTTAGCGGCCCATTGCCGGCGGACTTTTTCCGGACGGGAAAGCATCTGCCGAACGGCTCTGGTCGTCAGCTTGCGCACTATCGTTTCCGGCACGCCCAAGGCCAGCAGGCGTTTTTTCTGGAGGGCTTCCCGGCGCCGGCGTTCACGCGGATTTTTGGCGGACCAAGTCAATTCTGCATGCGATCGTCCTGAGCCCATAGTGCAGCTTCCTTTCAATTAAAGGCGTCGGAATTTCAATGTTGTTTGTAGCCGGGGGCGTTGGCCCCGGACCCGCCTGCGCTGAAGCCGCTTCGGCGGGCAGGCCGGCCTCCACGCTAAAGCGTGGCAGGCACCGAGCTTGCCCCGCAAGGCGGGGGCCGGCTACAATTAAAAAGTCGCCCCGCTCTGCGGGGCCTAATTTAATTGATCGCGCCAGCAGCTCGTGCTTCGTAGCGAAGGCAGCCTTCGCTGACTTCGCAGAGTAGCATGTGGCGCTCCTACAATTCCCTGATTCTAATCATATGTAGGAGCCTCACCCCGTGAGGCGATGCATTGCCTTCTTCCGGTCCTGAGCCCCTGCCGCGCCGGGTTGGCGCCGACAAAACGCGGCAGATAGTATTAAATCGAAGGCGAGAAAGCAAACTGTCGTTTAAAAGGCTCCCAGATGATTTTTTTCTGCCAGGCGCGAATCTGTCCGGCGATGTCCGGCGGCAAATCCTGCTCCGGGTGCCGCGCTACCCATTGCAGGACGTCGTTCGCCAGCATCAGGTAAGGTTCCAGTCCATAGGGCACTGCGGCCAGCGCCCGCCAGGCCTGCATGGCTTTCAAGCGCTGTTCATAGCCGCCCTGGGAACGGGGCCGTTTTTTGAGGCGCGGATGGATCTCTTCCGGCAGGGACTGTCCCCGCCGCACGGCTTCCAGAAAGCGCGCCTGCAGGTTATCCCGATACAGGGCTGGATGCAGTCCCTTCACTTGCCGCAGCTCCCGGGCGGTCGTCGGCGGCCGCTCGGCCAGTTGAAGCAACAGGTCATTGCGAATAACAAAATGGACCGGCCGGTTGATGGCCCGGGCCACCTCATCGCGAAACCGGGTGAGCGCGCCCAGGATTGCCAGTTGGCGCGGGGTCAACAGCGTGCTGCGCTTGAGGCGGTAATGCGGCGGCGTGAGATCAGGAACGCTTTCCGCCAGCTCGGCGCGCTGAAACTCCTCGCGGGCCCAGTCTAACCGGCCTAATTCCACCAGCCGGCTCTTCAGAATATCCTTGAGCCGGTGCAGGCCGGCCGTATCGCCCGCGGCGTATTCCAGGGCTACTTTGGGGAGCGGCCGCTTCAGCCAGTCGAAGGTCTGGAACTTCTTGTCGGTCCGGATGTTCAGCAGGTCCTGCAGCAGGCTGGCCAGGCCGAATCTGCGGAAGCCACAAAGTTGCGCGGCAATTTTGGTGTCGAAGACCCGCGTGAGTTCCAAGCCGTACATCTGGCGGCAGGCGCGCCGGTCAAAATCGGCGTCGTGAACGATCAATTCAACCTGGTCGTTGCCCAGGAGGGCATGCAAGGGCGTCAGCTCCATTCCGGCTAACGGGTCAAAGATGAAGTTGCGCTCATTCGGCGTTGATACCTGGATCAGGGCGACATGCACGCCGTAGTGATGCCGCTGGCTTTCCATCTCGAAGTCCAGCGCCAGGGACCGGTGGCCTTGCAAACACGCCAGCGCCGGAGCAAGCGCTTCGGCGCGATCAACAAGCTCATAAGAAATTGATTCCATCGCTTCTGCGAGCATACGTGCCGGCTGTGTCCAGTTCAATCCGATTTCATACCCCCTCAGAAGCTGTGAAAAAATTGAACCCAGACGGTCGGGATGGCCTGCCCGAGCGACGGCCAGGGAACCCGACCCTCCATCCCGTCCCATTCTGGTCGGGACGGCTTGATTTCACCAATGGAGGGACGACTTCCATGTCGTCCGCAATTTTTTCACAGCTTCTCAGCCATTGGGGGGGGGGCAAATGTAGCCGCGGCACTCCGTTGCCGCGAAAAGACGCCCCAGCAGAGTGGGGCGGCTACAAAATACCCGCGAGACTGACGCCTTACCCGATTTCTCCGAAAGTGGTTGCAGCTCCGCCCCCGGTTCGATAGGGTGATGTCTAAACGGACGACGGACGACAGACAACAGACGGCAGACGACAGCAGAGGAATGGCCTTGATGATTGATCTGCACACGCATTCGACGTTTTCCGATGGCAGCCTGACGCCCGAACAACTCGTGCGCGAAGCTGAGCGCGCTCAGCTTTCCGCCCTGGCGCTTACCGACCACGACAGCCTGGGCGGGCTGGAGCGCTTTACGGCCGCCTGGGCCAAGACTAGCGTGCGCGGCGTGCCCGGCGTGGAAATCAGCGTGGACTGCCAGCCAAGCAACGCCACCATGCACCTCCTGGGCTATTTCATTGATCAGGCCGATGCACAGCTCAACGAGCATATCAATCGGCTGCAGGAGGGCCGCCAGCGCCGCAATAATGAAATCCTTAAACGGCTGAATGCCATGGGCCTGGCGCTCACCTTGAATGAAGTGGCTGCCTTTGCCGGCGAAAATAACGTGGGGCGGTTGCACTTTGCCCAGGCGCTTGTGGCGCGCGGCTATGTCCATACCAACCAGGAAGCGTTCGACAAATATCTGGCCAAGGGCAAGTCCGGCTATGTCAACCGCCTGCGGCTCACCCCCGCCAACGCGGTGGCGATGATCCGCAAGGCAAGCGGAGTCGCCGTGCTGGCGCATCCATTTACCCTGAATCTGAGTAAGCCGGAATTGGCTAAATGCGTGGACGAGCTTGTGCAAGCCGGGCTGCAGGGTGTGGAAGTATATTATCCCCAGCATTCGCCTAAAATGGTCCGGCAGTATCTTGAACTGGCCCGACAGTTCCATCTGGTGGTTACCGGCGGAACCGATTTTCACGGCGCCCCCATCCCGGACATCAAGCTTGGCCGCGGGTTCGGCGCGCTGGAAGTCCCCGACACGGTTCTGGAGCAGTTGGATGCGCTGCGCGCCTGACAAGATCACCGGCCTTTATGTGCATGTCCCCTTCTGCGACGGCAAATGCAGCTATTGCGCATTTTATTCCGAGCGCTACCAACCGGCCTTGGCCGAAAACTATCTTGAGGCGCTCGCGCGGGAACTCGCGCGCGCGGGGCCGCTGGCGCCGGAAACGATTTATCTCGGCGGCGGCACGCCTTCGGCGCTCTCCGTGGGCCAGTTGGAGCGGCTTGGGCAGATGCTCCGGGAGCGGATATCCCCGCGCCGACTCCGCGAGTGGACGATTGAGATCAATCCCGGCTCGCTGGATGCCGAAAAAGCTGCGACGCTGACGGCGCTTGGCATTAACCGTTTCAGCATTGGCGCCCAGTCATTTAACGATCACATTCTGCAAACGCTTGGGCGGCGCCATGCGGCCGCCGACACGGTCAAGACCGTTAAGCTCCTGCGCGCCGCTGGCGCCAAGAATATAAGCCTGGATTTGATTGCCGGCGTGCCGGGTTGCCCGCGCGCCCTCTGGCGTGAAACGCTCTTATCCGCCCTGGCGCTCGCGCCCAACCATATTTCGGTGTATGCCCTGACTAACGAAGAAGGCACGCGCCTCAATCGTCGAGTGCAGCAGCGCAGAATGAAACTGTTCTCTGAGGAAGAACAACTCCTCAGGCTGGACATGGCCGAGGCGCTTTTTTCCGCTTCCGGATTCAAACGCTATGAGATTTCCAATTATGCCCAGCGTGGTTTTGAGTGCCGCCATAACCTGGGGTGCTGGCGCGGCGAGGAGTATATCGGGCTGGGGCCCTCGGCCGCTTCGCACGTTGGGCTGAAACGCTGGACCAATTCTGCGAACTTAAGCGCTTACCTGGCGGCGTTCGCCCGCCGGCAACGCTGGAAGCGTAGCGACAGCCTGCCCGCAGTGGCTGCGCCACAGGCGCTGCAGGCGGGCGGGCAGACCGCCGGGAGAACCCCGCCGCGCGACGTGGAAAAATTGACTCCGGCGCTCAAGCGTCAGGATCAGGTGATCTTTGGTCTGCGGATGGCCGAGGGGATTAGCGCGGACACAGCTTCCGGCTATGAGGAAGCGCTTGCCACTCTAAAAGCTGATGGCCTGGTAACTCAGCAGGGCGCGCGCTGGGTGTTGACGGCGCGCGGCCGCAACCTGGCCGATTACGTGGCTGTGGAGTTGATCAGGTAAGACCTGGATTTTGCGCGCGGATGCGCGCAAAATCCACCCGGAGGGCCGATCTGACCCCGCTCCTGCGGGGTCAAGCGGGGTTCAAATAGGTTTAGCTGGTTTTTCCGGCGTCTTCAGTATTTTCAGTCCACCATATTTGGCTATGGAATCAAAATCGCGATCCTTGTGCAGGAGAGGGATATCATGTTCAATCGCCACGGCCGCAATCAGGCAATCAACGCTGTTGCGAATCGTGATTCCTTTGTGGCGCAACAGCCGATACAGTTCCGCGGCCTTTAAGAAAGTGCGTTGGTTCATCGGGAGGAACAGGAAAGACTCAAAGCGGGACAAGGTCGCGCGATAGTCTCGGTCCTCGCGAATTCCCTGAAGGACTTCGGTGAGGATAATTCCGCAGATACAGATATCTTCTCCCCTGGCAAGGATCCGCTCCAGCGCCTGGACATCGGCCGAATCCTTGCCGTGGAAAAAGTCGACCCACACGGATGTGTCGACAATGATCACTTTGAACTTCGGCCTTTTCGCCAAGCGCTCAGGTCGCCGTGCCAGGAAATCCGGCCCTTCAATTCTAAGACTTTCTTTTGACGCGCATGCCGGAGCAGTTCCTGCAAGGCGTGGTCAATGACGCCCCGCCGCGTCCTGATGCCGGTTTCATTCTGGCATTTCATTACGAGATTATCGTCCAAGACAACGTTTGTTCTGGCCATATCTGGATGCCTCCTTCCAATACACATACTATGACTCAAATATGTGTATGGCAAGGTTTTTAGTTCAATAAGACAGCCTTGGCGCTAACCGCTTTTTTCCCTTAGGCTCCGGCGATCCGGCGGATTTCTTTGACGATCTCCGCCGCTAAAGGTTCCGGCTGATGCCGCTCAAGGATAGCCTGCGCCGCGGCGGCGGCGCGTTCCGCCAGCGCGGGCACTCCCGCGAGGCTTTGGCCGTCAAAACGCTCGTAATTGAATAGGCTGGTCGTCCACTCCAGCGCGGGCAAATGCTTCGCGGTATGGGGATGAGCCGCGAATTTGAAGCCGGCGCGCGAGCGGTCGTTCACCGTCTCATGAATTGCATCCAGCGCCAATGCTTCGTCCGAGAGATCCACCGCCTGATGGGCCGCGAGCAGATAGCCCACAATGTCATTGTCCATCACGGCCTGGACAAAACTGGAAAGCATCATCGCGCCCATCATGGAGGTTGGCCCTTGGATGAGACTGACGCCGGAGACGATTCCGGCCAGAAAGGTTGCCACTCTTTCGCAGACCGCCTGGGCATCGGGCATTTTCGCGTCGGTTGGCGCGGCGCCCACGACGGGCAAACCGCAAGCGCGCCCCAGGGCCGCAGCGGTTCGCAGGAGGATTACCGAGGGTGGATTGGCCGTGATCGGGTCCAAGGTGCGCAAGTTGGCGCTCCCGGAGCCGGCGCAATAATAAAATGGCGCGCCCGGCCGGACCAGTTGCGCCAGGATCAGTGCGGCAAGTTGAACGGCATGGCGCTGCACCACCGCCCCAGCCACCGTCGCCGGCGCGGTAATGCCCATCATGACGTAATCGCCAATCCCGCACGGAATGGCCGCGCGACTGGCGGCAATCAGGATACCGGCGGCATGTTCCGGAATGCAAAGGGGCGGTTCGGCGTTTGACCCGGTCATAAAGACCGGTTTCTGCGCCAGTGCCTGGCGCGAACCGCGCAGCGCAACGCCCAGTTCGGCCAGAACCTCCACATCCGCGCCATCGGCTGCCTGGAGACAACATGGTTTGGGACTGCCCATCAGCATTTCCGCAGCGATGCGGTGGTAATAACCATCCTTGCGCTCGTCTTGCGGGTCAACCTGGTTCAGAAGCATGTGAACATTCGGCAAGGCATCCAGCAGAATGTTGAATTGGCGCAGGTGTTCCCAACGGGCAGTTTCATAATGCCCCTCAAGCGTAAGAACGCATACCGAAGCGCCGCCGGCGAGAACATGGGTGCGGTCATCACCCAGGATCAGGGGCGCTTCCGTCCGCCGGCCGTAGACCGCAAAAGTGCGGGGCGCGGCGCGCAAGGCTTGCTCCACCTCGCGCGCATTGGGGAAAACCCGGCTGGACGCCAAGTCAACGCGCAAAGCGTGTTCCGCAAAAATGGCCAGGGCCTCTTTGGATTCGACGCGCACGCCGGTGCGTTCCAGCAAAGTCAGCGTCGCATCATGCAGTTTCTGCTGAGAGGAAGTCATCGCCCGTTTTTCAGATTTCCACGCATTGCATATTAAGAATACCGGCGAGATTGCGCAGCTCGGCCCGGATATCCGCGTGGGTTATTACCCAATGCTGGGTGATGCCGGTCTTAATCGCCTGGCGGAAAAAATCCGTTATGGGCGTATCCAGTTTCACGAAGATGTGGGCAAAGCCTTGCAGGCGCGGCCCGGCCCGGAGCGAGCGCCCTTGGGCGATCACAACCTTGAAGCGCTCCACGTCGCAAAAGAAGCTGGCCAAGGTCACGCGCCCGGGCTTTGCCCGGAACTCAAGCCACGCGCCCTCCAGGGGATTTACTTCGCAGTATTCATAGTCCGGCGTGAGGCGAATGCCGCGCGCGGATTCGGCCAGGCTCAGGTCATGCATGCCGGCA
>JACPGN010000178.1 GCA_016182435.1 Lentisphaerota bacterium
CGACTTGCCCCACGATGTGGAAGCGGCTTTGCGCCAGGCCCACCGCCGGGAAAAACCGGGTTCGGCCGCGCGCTGGGCGCTCGATACCATCCTGGCTAATGTCTTGCTGGCGCGCCGGCGCTTGGCGCCGCTCTGCCAGGATACGGGCGCGCTCTCGTTCTATTGCCGGGCGCCACACCGCTTTGATACCCGATGGCTGACCGAGGCCATCCACTCGGCTGTTCGACGAGCTACGGCCCAAGGCTTCCTGCGGCCGAATACGGTTGATCCACTAACCGGGCGTTTGTGCGTCCGCAATGTTGGCGCAGGCGCTCCGGCTATCTATTTCGAGTTTGCGCGGCGCCGGACTGTTGAAGTCCGGTTGTTGCTCAAGGGCGGCGGCTGCGAAAATGTCAGCGCCCAGTACAGCCTGCCGGATAGGCGCCTCAAGGCGGAACGCAACCTCGAAGGCGTGCGTCGCTGCCTGCTGTGGAGCGTGGCGCAAGCCCAGGGTCGCGGATGCGCGCCGGGGGTGCTGGGAGTTTGCATTGGCGGCGACCGTGCGACCGGCGCCGCCTGCGCCCAGCGCCAGTTGCTGCGGCCGTTAAGCGCGCGCGCCCGTGAGCCGCAGTTGGCCGCGCTCGAAAGAAAA
Organism: Lentisphaerota bacterium; assembly: GCA_016182435.1. The sequence goes on from JACPGN010000178.1 coordinate 632, forward strand.
GTCCTTGAGGACGCGCAAAAACTGGGCATCGGCCCCATGGGCTTGGGCGGAGCGACCACGCTCCTGGGCGTCAAGATCGGCGCCTTGGCCAGCTTGCCTGCCAGTTTTTTTGTGAGCGTGGCCTATATGTGCTGGGCCTTCCGGCGCCGCGGCATCGTGCTGAACACTGCCGGCCGGGTCTTGCGGCAGTTATACGATTAAAGCGCGTGGAGCGTAGCGGGTGATGGACACCGGAAGGCCGAAAGCACGAAGTTGATTCGATGATTCAATGATTTGTTAATTCGTGTATCCAGAACGGATCAACGAATATTCGAATCAACAAATTATCTTTTTCATGTATTTATGATAAAGACGCTGACCTATCCTTTTACCCGCGCGCAGGTCCGTTCCTTGAAGGTGGGCTGTCGGGTGCTGCTCTCCGGGCGGATTTTCACCGGGCGCGACCGGCTGCATCAATACCTGGCCTCCGGGCGACGCTCTCCGGTCTCCTTGAAGAACGGCGCCATTTACCACTGCGGGCCGGTCGTGGTCCGTAACAAGGGCCGGTGGATCGTGCGCGCGGCCGGGCCGACCACTTCGGCGCGCCTCGAGCCTTACCTGACCGCGATTATCAAGCGGCATGGTTTGACCGTGATTATCGGCAAAGGCGGAATGGGCGAAAATACACGGCGGGCTTGTCGCCGCTATGGCTGCGTTTATCTTCAGGCCGTGGGCGGGGCCGCTCAGATTCTGGCCGATACGGTCAAAAATGTCGGCGGCGTTCATCTGCGCGATGCCTTTGGGCCGACCGAAGCTCTGTGGGAATTGGAGGTCGCCGATTTTCCCTGCCTGGTCACAATGGACGCCCACGGCCACAGCCTGCCGGCGCAAATCGCCCAGCGGTCAGAAACGATGTTGCACAAACTCACACGCTGATTTGAGATGAAACTTGAGTGAATTAGACGGCAAACGCCGCAACTATTCTGGATTCCCGAGCCTACTCCGCCGAAGTAAGCCTTCTGGCTACGAAGGCCGGATCAAGTCGGGAATGACAAATGCACGCATCTATTCTGTCATTCCCGTGAAAACGGGAATCCAGTCCTAACTTTGTCCTCCGCAGGCGGATCCGCCTCAGGCGGAAAATTCCTATACATCAAGGCAGGCGATGCGCATAATTTTCATGGGTTCCGCGGAACTGGCCTGCCCTTGCCTGGATCATCTGCGGGCTGATCCGGCCAACCAAGTGATCGGCGTGGTCACGCAACCGCCCCGGCCGAAGGGACGCGCGCTGAAGGTAACACCCTGCGCGCTGCGCGCCCACGTGGCGGGGTGGGATATTCCCGTGTTGACGCCTGAGAATGTCAATGCCCCGGAGAGCGTTTCGGCGCTGCGCGCGTTGGCGCCGGACCTGATTGTCGTCGTAGCTTATGGCCAATTCCTGAGAGCGGAAATCCTCGCCCTGCCGCCGCGCGGGCCTGCCCCCCGTAGCTACCTTAGCGAAGGGGGGTGCATTAACCTGCACGCCTCGCTTCTGCCGAAATACCGCGGGGCCGCGCCGATTCAGTGGGCGGTGGCTAATGGCGAAACGGTCACGGGTGTTACCACGATCATGCTCAATGAGCGCTTGGATGCCGGCGACATTATTGACCAGTTGGCGGAACCCATCCGGCCGGAGGATACGGCCGGCACTTTGCATGACCGGCTGGCGCACGCCGGGGCCGAGTTGCTTGAGCGCACCGTAGCGGCCATCCGGCAAGGAACTGTCCGGCGCCGGCCGCAGAACGAAGTCGAGGCTACGCTGGCGCCGCGCATTAAAAAAGCTGATGGCCGCATTGCCTGGCATTTGCCGGTCAGTCAGATCCATAACCGCGTGCGGGGCTTTAATCCCTGGCCCGGGTGTTTCTGCGAGCTTCCGTCAGTGGGTGTCGTGCGCGTTTGGAAGTCGCGGGTGGAAGCCGGACGGCATGCCGCGCCGGGCACAGTGCTGGAAGCAGGTGGCGAAGGGCCTTTAATTCAAGCCGGCCAGGATGCTCTGCGGCTTTTAGAGGTTCAGCTTGCCGGGGGCAAGGTCATGTCCGGCGCCGCTTTTCTCCGCGGGCATTCCCTGGCAACCGCCGGAGAATCCAGGTAAATTTTTTTCTGCAAGCTCTTGACAAGCATTCCTGGACATTGTAGAAACAGGAGCAAAACAGTCCTATTTAAGAAGGGAGGATACCATGGAACTCGTTAATGTGAACCGGCTGGGGGTAACTAAAGGCACGGCGGTGGAAGAGGCGGTCAGGGCCAATTTCCAGGGGGAAACCCAGGAAATCGGGCTTTACCTGGCCATGGCCCGGCAGGCCCAGAGAGAAGGCTACCCGGAGGTTGCCGAAGCCATCAAGCGCATCGCCTGGGAGGAGGCCGAGCATGCCGCCCGGTATGCCGAGCTGAATGGCCTTATCGCCGAAAGCACCAAGGAAAATCTGACGAAGATGCTCAGCGGCGAGATCGGCGCCAACAAGGGCAAAAGGCAAGCGGCCATTAAAGCCAAAGAAGTCAATGTGGATGAGGCCCACGACCTCTTCGATGAGAGCTCGCGCGATGAGGCGCGCCATGCCCAGATGCTGCAAGGACTCCTGGAGCGTTTTTTTAAATAAGCGATGTATGTGACGCGCCAGGCGGATTATGCCGTGCGCTGCGTGCTTTATCTGGCCAAAGCGCCCCGGAAGATAGAGTGTGTCAGCGCAATTGCCGGAGAAATGCATATCCCCAGGGGGTTCCTTGCCAAGATTCTGCAACGGCTTGCCCGGGCTGGCCTGGTAAAATCCGTCCGGGGAATAAAGGGCGGGTTCCAGCTTGCCCGGCGGCCGCGGGATATCAACCTGCTCGAAGTGATCGAGGCCGTTCAGGGACCTTCCGCCATGAATGAATGCGCCGTTAATCCGCGAATCTGCCGACTCAGCGCCACGTGCGCGGTCCACCCCATCTGGGTCGAGCTAAGGAAGTCGGCGGCCAAAAGACTTAAACGCGAGAGTTTTGCCAAACTGGCCCTTCAGACTTGACCGTATTCCCCGCCCCACGATTCCCGGGCGCAACCTCGGTCACAATATGTGCCGTTTGAATATCTTCCGGAAATGGTAGCCGTAAATGGCGAGGGTCACGGCCTCGGTGAACAGCCGGGGCCGGCGGAACTGGGTCCAGAAAATGAGCTTCCAGTATTGCATGCGCGCCTGGCTCAGGATGCCGAGCCGGTAGATGGAACGCAGCAGCACAAAGATGTGCGAAAAACGGAACGGCTGTCGCACCTTGGGTGTCTTGTATTCGCGGAGAAATGTCCGGATGCGCTTGTAATAGTGTTCCGGCGAATAGATATGCTGAAGGATCTCCTTGTAGCCTTTGCGCAACGCTTCCAGGCTCATGGCCGGGATGATGTTCGTCGTTCCATCCGTGTTATCGCCCGATGATGCGCCCCGGATGCGGCCTTCCTTCTTGAGGCGCTCGTAAAGCCGCGTTCCCGGAGGGGCCTGGAGCAGGCCAACCATCGCGGTCACGATCCCGCTCTTCTGGATGAACTCGATCTGACGCTTGAAGATTGAAGGCTGGTCGCTGTCAAAGCCCACAATGAACCCGCCCTGCACCTGGAGCCCGGCGCGCTGAATGCGTTTGACGTCTTCCACGAGGTTGCGGTTCTTGTTTTGATGCTTGCCGCACTCGGCCAGGCCTTCTTCGGCCGGAGTCTCAATACCGATGAAGACCTTGCTAAACCCCGCTTCCACCATCAGCTCCATCAAAGTCTGGTCTTCAACCAGGTTGAGCGACGTTTCGGTGTTGAACACGATCCCTTTTTTTACCTTGCGCCAGCGGATCAGCTCCGGCAGTAAATCGGTTTTCA
>JACPGN010000189.1 GCA_016182435.1 Lentisphaerota bacterium
CGGGGCGACTCCTGCGCAAGCACGTCGAACACGCCAAACGCATTGCCGTGGAACACGTTCTGCGCGCGCGCATCGCCGGGTTCCCAAACCCCAACGAAACCAAAAGACCGGATCAGGCGCGGGCTTTATCCCGGCGCCGCCCGGCGTCGTTCAACCGGATGGGCGCCGGAAGACACGGGATCCGTGCGTCACAACGGGACGGATAAGAGCACATGATGAACGCCTCCATCAATGAACAAGGAATTCCTGCGATGCAGACCTGGAACTGGACCGGTTCGGACGAGGCCGCGGCCGGCGCCTTGCGCCAAGGCTTGCCCCACGGTTATTCGATGCGCACGCTCATCTTTATCGTATCGAGGATTTAGGTCCAGCCACCTCGGGCAAAGAGGGAGAGCCGGCATGAAATATCAAGCGCATTGGCCTGAAGCCCGGGAACGTTGGATCGCTCTCTGGGAGGGGCGGAACACGGATCGTCCCGTGATTGCCGTCAAGGCGCCCACCGGGCGCGGGGTGCCCGTGCCGCAACCGGTCTCCGGCGAGCAGAAGTGGCTGGATCCGGATTTTATTGTGCGCCAGTTACGGGCAACGTTCGAAAATACCTATTACGCCGGCGAGGCGTTTCCCGGCGGCCTGCTGATGGCCGGCTGGGTTGCCAACACCTATGGGGCCGTGCCGCATTTTCCCATGGAGACGATTTGGATCGAGCCGCTCACCGTTGACTGGGATCATCCGCCGTCGTTCGAGCTTGACTGGAATAGTCCCTGGCTGAAAAAGGTCGAAGCCATCCACCAGGCCGTTCTGGCGGCCGCCGGACGCGACGATTTCATGGTCGGTCCGGCCTGTATCATGCCGGGCAATGACCTGCTGGCGATGATTATTGGCGGTGACCAGTTTCTGCTCAGCTTGACCGACCGGCCGGAATGGACCCGTCAGGCCATTCTCAAGCTGGCCCGGAACCGGATCGAGTTGTTACAGCACTTCTTCCGGATGTCCCGGGACACCCACGAGTATTGGTATGGCAACGCCAGTTATATGCCCTTCTGGGCGCCGGAGCTCTTCATGGCCGACCAATCGGATATTTCCTGCATGCTATCGCCCGAGATGTTCGATGCCTTCATCGTGCCGGAGCTGGAGTTGGACGCCCGCGCTTTCAAGCACCTCTGGTATCACCTCGACGGCCAGAGCGCTTTCCAGCATCTGCCGCGGCTGTGTTCGCTGCCGTTCATCCGGGCGATTCAATTCATGCCGATGGCCGGCACGCCGTCCAACGGTCCGGCCCATCTCGACCTGTACAAGAAAATCCAGGCGGCCGGCAAAATCGTGCATATTACCGTTCCGGTCGAGAATATCGAGCCGCTGGTGAAGCAGCTCGATCCCCGGTTTTTGTGCATCCAGGCGCACTGCAAGACACCCCGGCAGGCGGATGAACTGCTGGAGGCCGCGAAACGCTGGACGCGGGGCGGCGGACGGTAAATGCGTTTCGCGCTGGCCGTGGCGAGCCGGGGTGACCCGCGGAATGTTTAGGCCCGCTCTGCGAGCGGGTACGAAATGGAGTGGCTGATCATAGCATAAATAAGATAAAGAAGTAGACGTTCGTAAACGAAAAGGAGCGGAACACCATGTCACAGAGAATTCGTCAGAATTGGCTTTCGCGGATGTTGTGGATTGGCTTTGCGTTGCTCCTGATGGCCGTCTCAAGCCGGGCGGCCACAAACACGTGGCTGCCCGCCGGTCCCAGTACCAATGACTGGTCCGTGGCCACGAACTGGAGCGGCGGCGTGCCGGCGGCCGGCGATGACGCCGTGATCACGAACGCCAGTGTCGTCATCCTGCTGACCAACTCCGCGCCGGCCTCGGAGTGGTTGAGTTCGCTCACGATCAGCAACACGGCCACGCTGATCTTTTCCAACTGGAACACGACGCTCAGCGCTACGAACGTGACCATTGCCACCAATGCCATGGTCACCTGCGCGGGACCATTTACCAATACCGTGATGTCGAACCGCGTGTGGCTCGTGTGCTCTAACCTTTCCGTTGCCGTGGGCGCCAGCATCAATGTTGACGGCAAAGGCTACGCCGGCGCGGCTACGAATGAGACCAGGGGACATGGACCGGGCAACGGCACACTGCGCGCCGGCGGCACTTATGGCGGCTTCGGGGGACAGATCGGCGGCACCAATGGAACGGACACGCCTTATGGCTCGCCGGATACGTCGCTATGGCCTGGCAGCGGCGGCGGCGCTTATGGCAGCGCTCCTTATCGCGGCGGGGCGGGCGGCGGCGCCGTTTACATTCAAGCTGGCGGCACAGTAACGGTCAACGGCACTATAACAGCCGATGGGCAGGCAGGGCCAACGGCTTTCTCCGCGGGAGGTTCCGGCGGAGGTATCGCCGTTACGTGCCAAGTACTGGCCGGGACAAACGGCGCGATTCGGGCAAATGGCGGCAATGGTAACGGCTACTGCGGCGGAGGCGGAGGAAGAATTGCGGTCAGTTATGATGTTGTGGCACAGGGCTTGACCCCCTTGCCGTCTATTCGCTTTTCCACTGACCGTGGTCTTGGATGCGCTAACGACGGGATAATGGCCGCTCTTGAGGGTTGAAATAGGGTAACACTTCTAAATGAAGATCTGTTGAAGATCTTCGGAGGTGTTACCGTGAAGAAGAAGGAGAAACGCGGGAAGTATAGACCGAGGAAGATGAAA
>JACPGN010000182.1 GCA_016182435.1 Lentisphaerota bacterium
CGTGATCTTCAGCGTCGCCAAACGAGTTGTCGGTGTGGTCCATAAAACAGGCGACTTCAGGCTGCCCCTCGCCGAATAGCCACAGGGCCTGGTCCAGCGGATGCGGTCCGGTATTGGCCAGGCTGCCGCCATTATGGCTTTTTAGAGTCTGCCAATCCCAGCGCCGGCTGAACCCGTTAAACGCGATCGAAATCTGAACGATGCGGCCCAGCACGCCGGACTGAATTACTTTCTGCAATTGCAGGAAGTAAGGAGCGAAGCGCGACTGCTGGAAAATGGCCAACACTTTTCGGGATTTCCTGGCGGCGGCAATTAACTGGTTCACTTCCTTGACTGTTGCGGCCAGCGGCTTTTCGCAAAGGACGTTATAGCCGGCTTTGAGAAATTTCAGGCTGATCGGCGCGTGCAGGTCGCTGTAGGTTGCGTTGACAATGAGGTCCAGGTCGCGGCGCTGGAGAAGCGCATGGTAGTCGCGGTACACGGCGCAGTTATATTCCTGCTCGGCCCGGCGCCGGCGCTCTTCCTGGAGGTCCACGGCCGCCCTGATTTGAAAGCGCGGATCGGTTTTAAGATACGCTGCGTCCCTGCCCGATAATTGCCACCCGGATTTTTTTCATTTGTGCTGATGTCTCCCAAGCTGGGTTGTTATAGAGAACGTCATAAATAACACAGAGGTAAAATGGCGCGACGCGAGGTCGCGCCCTACGTAGGGCCTCAGCTTGCCTGCCCGCAGTGGCTGCGCCACAGGCGCTGCAGGCGGGCTGAGGCCATTGGGATTGCCGACCCATTACCTGTATCATTTGCGTCAGGCGCTGAGTAATGAAGCATGGAGCTCCGCCGGCTGCAAGTGGAAAAAAATACTGCGAAAAAAACCACCACGGGTAAGGCAGCTCAATTAGCTTGTGGAAGACGATTATCTCAGGTGGTATTCCGCGGCGGAATGCCACCTGAATAGTTACTATATCACATTCTAAATAATGACCGGTTTTTTGGGCGGCTTGCGGGCCTAAGTGCTTGTTTTCTTAGGAAAAATCCACATCGCCAAAGTTCAAAGCGCCTGGCATATAACTTGCTCACTTTAAGTGGGATACTTAAACGGCCGTTGCTATCAAATGCTTTGCGTAACTAGGTGAAGCAATGACTAACCACGAGCAAGGCGGAGAAATGAATGCGCGCGCCTTCACCCTGGTGGAGGTGGTGATTGCCATCGTGTTGTTAGTCATGGCCCTGAGCCTGTTCGTGGGAAGTTTTGTCGGCGCCAAACGCTCGGCGGTGATTGCCGATAACCGTCTGGAGGCCGTTCATAATGCGCGCGCCGTGCTGGAAAATACATTAGGCTATGCCTATGGCACGGCTCAGTTGAGCAATGGCTTGCATGGCACGAGTATATCCGGCCTGACCTATTACGTCGTTACGGTTACGCAGGCGCCGAACATCGTCGTCAAAAATATTTACGTGACTAATCGTTGGGTTAATCCCGCCAGCGGAGCTACCTCAACGGTCAGCCTGGCGGGCTCAATGAGTTCCGAGTTGCACCCATGAAAGCAGATGTCCAGAAATTTGGTTTTTCGCTGGTCGAGTTGATGATCGCGGTCAGCTTATTCGGCTTAGCCATGGGCGGAGCGGTAAGCGTCTACATCATGTGCCAGAAGCTGTGGCGTCCGATCACGTTGAGCATGGCGGCTAATCGTGAGGCCAGCCTGGGGTTGAACCGGCTGGTTTATGGCGTGGGAACTAACAGCGGACTGCGCACTGCCGCCAGCATCAGCATCAATAGCAATATGAATGGAATCTGGTCGGGAAGTTACTATCCACCCGACCCGGGCGACGAGCGTCACTTCCTCAATCCGGGTCTGGACGATGGCAGTTGGCGCATTACCTGTTCCAATGCCTATGATGGTCAGAAATGGATTGATTACAACTCAGCGGCCAGCAATATCGTTTTGTGGGTTGATCCGCCACCTTCCGCCGTCAATCGCCGGACCCGCCAGTTGATCGCCAATTATGTGTCCGAAGCCGTCGTTTCTAACGGTGCCTTGGGGGTCAGCATTCAACTGACTATCGTCCGGCGCGGCAACGGCGATAGCTTGACGAACCGGAGCAGCACTTATATCAAGAGACGCAATTAGTGCCTGAGAAATGAGTAACTGCTATGAAAAACAAGAATATTTCCGCCCTCGCGGATCCGCGCAGGCGGAACCACGGATGACACGGATAGCACTGATATGGAATGTCTTAGCAGGGTCATTCTTACTCCCTGTATCCGTGAAATCCGTGTAATCAGTGGTTAATTCCTTGGGTTGCGGGTGTAGCCCGCTTTGGTAAAGGTGAGCCGTGAAAACCAGTCATAATTCCGGGGTGGTTCTGATCAGCGTAGTTTGCTTTATAGCCATTACCGCCATTCTGGCCGCGGGTCTGATAAGCGAAAGCAGCTCGCAGTTGAAGCTTGCCGACCGCCAAGTCCGCTTGGAGCAGGCCTTTTATGTGGCCGAAGGCGCCGCCGAGCGGGCCGTATCGTGCATCCGCAATACCGGAGGCAACCCACCGGGCAGCATTACGGGTTCCATCGGCGGCGGGACTTATGGGGCTTCGATCAATCAATTCGATGGTGGCGGCGGACAGATCAGCTACACGATTGCGGCCACCGGCGAAGTCAAAGGCGTGAGGCGGAGCGTGACTCTGACTGGCGTGCGCCAGGACACCTGGGCCCGCTATGCCTTGTTGTATAGCACGGCGGCCGGCCCCATCTGGATTGTTGCGGGCGAGCGTTTCTCCGGCCCGGTTCACGCCAATACCCGTATCTACCTGAGTGGCAATCCAGTCTTTGAGGCGCTGATCAGCACTACCGCTACTAACTGGGGTCCCGGCAGCAATACTAATCTGGTCACGTTTATGCAGAGCTGGGCATTCGGTGCGGCATCGCAAAGCCTGGCTTCCATCAGTTTCCCCGCTTTAAGAACCAATGCCAGCCTGGTCGTCACCGGCGTAACCAGCATAACCATTTCGGGAACTAACCTGTTTATTTCTAATGGCCGACAGGGGTGGAGCAATTTTAACTATGCCGCCAGTAATACCAATCTGCTGACTTCGGGGACGGGACTCATTTACGTGGTCAGCGCCGGGACGGGCACCAACATCGGCACGGCCTCGGTCGGGGGAACAAACTTGGACGGGCGGCTGAGCATTGTGACCGATTTCGAGATCCAGATCACCAACCACATCACCTATGCCGTGCATCCCACCAATAATTCCGATGACGCCCTGGGATTGATTTCCCGGAACGACGTGGTCGTCATGACAAATGCCCCCAACAATCTTAATGTTTTTGCCCATATTATCGCAGCTTGTCCGACCAACTCATATTCGCACGGGTTCTATGTGCAAAACTATTCATCACGGCCCTTTTCCAGTAACCTCAATGTCTACGGTGGCATTGTCGAATACACCCGCGGCGCGGTGGGAACGGTTTTGCCAAGCGGGTACCTGAAACGCTACACTTATGACACCCGTTTTGCCGATAATCCGCCGCCTTTCTATCCGGCGCTTACCAATCAATATACCTGGAGCGGTTGGCGGGACAAAACACCATGAACGTGAACAACTCTTTTCCATTCGCGCTTTCGCCCATAACGCTGACGGCGGTGGTGGTTATTGCGCTGTTGTTGGTGTTCTCAGTCAGCTCCATTATCGTGGCCTGGCGGGGTTCTGAACAACCTGCCATGCCAAACAATACGACCGTTGTTCCTGACAGGCAAGCGCCGGCGCCGGTGGTGGCGGCGCCGATTGTATCAGCGCCGGAGGCAGCGGCGCCCGAGGGCAGTCAAACCAGTCCGGCGAAGCCGGATTCCCGGGAAGACTTTGAAACTATCTGGCAAAGGGAAGAAGCACAACGAGAGACCATACGCACGCTCAGGAAAGAAGCCCGGGACAATCCCGATGCCGAGAATACTCCCACCGAAGAAGAGATCAGGAAAATGGAAAAGTCCGGCGCCCTGCTGCTGTAGGCCTCCGCTAGTCAAACCCTCCTCATTTCTTCCCGTGTTTGTAGCCGCGCCACTTGAGGGGCGCGTTTTCCGGGGCGTCGGCCTAACGTCCTGTAGTCCTGTTTTTCCGACATATAGGCGGATCCGCCTTCGGTGGACTGGGAACGTCGGCCTCCCGGCTCCGCCGGAGCGCTACGCCGAGGCGAGTCGTCCGACGGCTACAGAAATAGTTGGCGCTCCTGCTGCCTAATTCAATGTATAGGAATTTCAATCCTGCGCCCTCTCCCTGGGGAGAGGGCGGGGGTGAGGGGAGGTCACGACGGAAGCCCCTCACCCTTCATGCCATAGCAGATCCGCCCAAGGCGGAAACCCTCTCCCGAGGGAGAGGGAATAACAGTCGCCCTGTTTCGGGGCCTGATTCATGCCTTGGTCGCCCCCCTCGGCTTGAATTCAAAGCGCGTGCCCGGTTTGGCACGCAAACTGCTTATTACTCTATTTTGGCCTTGAATATTTAAGGGTAGGGAGCGATCATGAACCCAATGGCAACACTACCAAGGAAGGCCGGAAGACCGAGTCCATGGGCGTTTTCACTGGTGGAAGTGATGATCGCGACGGCGCTCTTCGGCCTGGTAACGGCCGGCTCGGTTGGCGTCTACATCATGTGCCAGAAGTTGTGGCGCGCCACCTCGATGAGCACGGATGCGGCCCGGCTGGCCAGCTTGGCAATCGAACGCATGACCTACGGACTGGGCACCAATAACGGCCTGCGCTCCGCCGCCAGCGTTTCAATTGACACCAATGTGCACACATATTTTGTCTTTTCAAATTACTGGGATACGCCGGGCGGCTCGCCGCCGCCGGCTACCCACTGGGCTAATAATTTATCTCCAACCTGGAGTGATCGCGATGGCAGTTGGCGGATAATTTATTCCAATGCTTTCGATGGCGAGAAGTGGATTGATTACGTAAAAAAACAACGAAGTATCGTAATGTGGCCAGAAACCTGGCAGCCGGACAGACGGCAGTCAATTGCCAATTATGTCGTGGACGCGGAGGTGTTAACCAACTGGCAAGGGAGCGATGTCGCCGTGAGGGTGGTAGTGTGGAAAAAGGATGGAGAATTTATAGTCAGCAACGAGGCCAGCGCCTTAATCAAAATGCGGAATAAATGAAAGCATGATTAGTGACTGATATATGAACACCCGCTATAGAAAACAAGAATGTTACCACGCGTGGCGCGTGGCAAGCCACGGACTTGTCCCGCGCTTCGCGGGATGGCACGGATAACACTGATTGTATCCGTGTAATCAGTGTAATCAGTGGTTGATTTTGGGTTGCGGGCAAAGCCCACGTTGGCGGAGGGTGGCTTATGAAAACAACTGATCCGGAAAAAAGAACTGCGCCAGTAACCAGCGGCCCGTCCGGGTTAACTCTGGTTGAAGTGGTTATTGGTGTGGGGATTTTATTGATCTCGATGGGGGCGCTCTTGTGGGCCTTTATCGGGGCCAAGCAGAGCTCTACCATGGCGCGCAACCGCTTGTCGGCCATGGAAAATGCCCGTAACGAACTGGAGATGTTGCGGACCCAACCCTATACGAATGTGGTCAATTTCGGGCCCGTAGCCATAACCAATGCGATCTTCACGGGCTTGAACGGGCAGAAGCAACGCACGGTCATTACCAATACCGATAACGGCTATAAGGAAGTGGTAATAACCATAACCTGGCTAAATCCCGGCATGCCCACGCTGAGTGTGCTGAGTAACAACACCATCTTTTTCAACCCGGATTAGGACCAGGCATCATGAAAACCGGAGAATCAGGAGTTGTGCTGGAGGCGGTCATCATCCTGGGCGGCTTGGCCTGTATCCTGGCCGCCGGCATCTACATGGCCAGCGGTTCCACCGTGGTCAGCGCGGCCCGCGCGATCCGTTTTGAAAAAGCCTTTCTAATCGCCGAAGCCGGCGCGGAACGGGCCAAGGCCGACTTAGTTACTAATAGTATCAACACGGTCCTGACCGGCGCCGATGGGGCGACCAATACGGCCGATGACGGCCTCTTAAGTTTCGGCGCCTCGGTTCCCTTTGGCGGGGGTGCCTTTCGCGTGCGGGTTTCGGATAATGCCGACAGCGACCCCAGCCTGTTCGTAGATACGGATTATACGGTTATTATCCGCGCTACCGGCAGCTATGAAACCGTCCAGCGGGTGCTGGAACTGGCGGTCACCGTGAGCAATCCCCCTTCCCCCCCGGCCGATAACGACGGGGCTTTGGCTATTTACGGGAGCAATACCACCGTGGATGTCCGCGGTAATTCTTCCATTAACGGCAACGATTGGGCGGTCCCCGCCGATTTTAACTGCACGGGGGCCGGCTGTGACGGGACGCTGACGACCAATCCGGCCGGTCCGGGCGTGTTTTCAGCTACCAACACTGCGCCGACTATTGGCGGCTCGGCCACGGTGGTGGGCGATCCACCCGTGACCAATAATGCCACGGGCGAATATGATGCGCAATATTGGCAGGACCAGGTTGACTACTGGACGCCCCTGGCCTCTCTTTCAATCAGCGGAAGTGTGCCCAATGACGCTTACCTCGGCACGCGGACCAGCCCTGAAATCACCCTGGCTACGGCCGACGTCATGATTGACGGCAATGTGGCCGGCGCTGGTGTTCTAATTGTCATGTCCGGGGTTAACATTACCATTTCCGGCACGTTTCATTATGAAGGGCTGGTGATCCTCCTGGGTAACGTGACTTGCACGGCCCTAGGCACGGCCGACATATTTGGCGCCATGACCGTCCTCGGCGGGGACAACAGTGTCACGCTGAATGGGTTCCCCTCGATCAAATACAGCACCGAGGCCCTGGCCAATCTGACTAAGTTGCCTTTACCTGGCCCGCTCACGGTTCAATACTGGCGCGAAATTAAATAAGCGCCATTAGCAACGCACCTTGCCGGACCGTGGTCCGGACTTCGCTCCCTCCATGCGCGGCGGTATCCGGACTTCCATGCACGGCGGACACGGATCCCGCCCAGACGCGGGACAAGCGTCCGCCCTCCATACACTTGTCCCGCGTTTGCGCGGGAATACATCCCATGGAGGGCGCGGCTCCCTGCCCGCAATGCTACGCATAGCGTTGCAGGCGGGCGTCCGCGCCGCCCGGGCTCGGCCATGGCTTTTGGAGGGACGGCTTTCACGCCGTCCCATTCTGGTCTGCCCGAGCGTCGGCCAGGGCCGGCCGGGGTGTAACCCGGCCCTCCACTTTCGTTGAATCATGGCGGACCGACTGCCACGTCGGCCAATTCCGGAGAATTTCCCTTTCTAACTTCTGCGAAAAAACGCTTGACAGCAGAATCCAATTAAGTTATAAATGCTGTGGACAATTTAATTAAGGCCATTTACAGGGGGGGGAGCGGGGGTATGGGCTAATAAGCTCCGTCGGCATGGCCAAAACAGATGGTCCGGCATTAGCAGCAAGCATCAATGAAAACAGGGCAATCAGGGTTCGTTTTGATAGTTGTCGTCATCCAGGCCAGTCTGGCTTCCATCCTGGCTGCCGGGCTCTATATGGCCAGTGCTTCTACCGTTGGCAGCGCAAGCCGCACGATTAGTTTTGAAAAAGCCTTTCTGATCGCCGAGGCTGGCGCGGAACGGGCCAAGGCCATCCTGAGCACTAATGCTAATAATATGAACACTATCTTGACCGGCGCCGACAATACGACCAACACCTGCGACGATGGCATTTTAAGTTTCGGGTCCGCGGTATCCTTTGCTGGGGGAAGCTATCAAGTGAGGGTTTCGGACAACAATGACGGCGATTCTAATTTATTCGTAGATACGGATAATACGGTCATTATCCGTACTACCGGTACTTATGAAAATGCCCAGCATGTGCTGGAGCTGGCGGTCACGGTGAGCAATGTCGCCGCCCCGCCGGCCGATAACGACGGCGCTTTGGCTATTTATGGAACCAATGCTACGGTGAGTGTTGGCGGTAGTGCGTCTATTGACGGCCGGGATTGGGCTGTCCCCGCCAATTTTAACTGCACGGGGTCCGGCTGCGACGGGACGCTGACGACCAATCCGGCCGGTCCGGGAGTGTTTTCAGCTACCAACACTACAACCATTAACGGCTCGAACAAAATTGTGGGCAATCCGCCCGTGACCAATAATGCAGCCGGAGAGTATGACGAGCAATATTGGCAGGACCAGGTTGACTACTGGACGTCCTTGGCTACGCTTTCGATCAGCGGGAATGTGGCCGATGGCTCTTCCCTAGGAACGCGGACCAGCCCCCAGATTACCATTGTTGCGGCCGACGCCAGCATTAGTGGCAATGCGGCCGGCGCCGGCGTGCTCATTGTCATGCCCGACGTTGACATCACCATTTCCGGCACGTTTCATTATGAAGGGCTGGTGATTCTCCTGGGCGACGTAACTTGCACGGCCCTGGGCACGGCCGACATGTTTGGCGCCCTGGTGGCGCTCGGCGGGGATAACGCGGTCACGTTGAATGGACATCCGAAAGTCAAATACAGCACCCAGGCTCTGGCCAACTTGGCCAACCTTGCCGATTTACCTCCCCCGCTCACGGTTCAATACTGGCGCGAAATCAAATAATCAGGAAATAAACTCCCGTTTGTCGGTCGTCGGCAATAGGGTCTGCAGGGCTTCCCGCGCGGCCGCCTGTTCGGCATCCCGCTTGCAGGAACCCTGACCCGCCCCGCAAACCTTGCCGGAGAGAGCGACCTCCACGGTGAAGACGCGCTCGTGGGGTGGTCCATCGAGCTTGACGAGATGATAAGCCGGATTTTTTTTCCAGCGCTGTTGGGCCAGCACCTGCAGATGTCCTTTGGGGTTGTCCCTCCAGTTGTCATGGGGGTGAATTTCGATCAGCGCCACGAACAGTTTTCGGAATATCTTGTCCACGGCTTTCAAATCCCCATCTAAGTAAGCAGCGCCCAGGATAGCCTCGAGGGCATCGCCGATGTTGGAATCGCGCCGGTGGCCTCCGGAGGCCTGCTCGCCTTTGCCCAGCTTGATGGCCGCGCCCAGGTCAATCGAAGCGCCAATGCGGGCCAGGGCTTTGCCGCTGGTTAAACGGCTGCGCAGCAGGGTCAGCGTCCCTTCCTCAATATCGGGATACATCTGGAACAGGTAGTCGCTGGCGACCAGGCTTAGCGCCGCGTCGCCCAGAAACTCCAAACGCTGGTTGTCGTTGCGGATGTCGGCGCTTTCATAGCGATAGGAGCGGTGCAGCAGGGCATTGGCCAGCAGCGCCTTGTGGCGGAAGGTATAGCCCAGCTGTTTCTCCAGCCCCCGGTAAGGATTGTGGAAGAATCGTCTCATGGTAATGGGTCAGCCTTATTGGGGGGGCGATTACAGGCTTCAACGCTGTCATTCCCGCCCCGTGTCAAAGCACGGGATAAACTCCATCGGGAATCCAGCATTGCCTGCCCGGCCACAGGCCAGGGATTTTTCTGGATTCCCGATCAGGTCGGGAATGACAATCAGCCCCCCAATAACTGACGTGTTATGTTTCATGCGCGCGGGTGGTATTTTTCGTGAATGGCTTTTAAGCGCGAGGAGTCAACATGCGTGTAAATCTGCGTCGTGGCAATATCGGCGTGGCCCAGCATTTCCTGAATGACCCTGAGCGGCGCGCCATTGTGCAGCAGGTGGCTGGCGAAGGAATGCCGCAGGGTGTGCGGGCTGATCGGTTTGGCGATTCCG
>JACPGN010000176.1 GCA_016182435.1 Lentisphaerota bacterium
ATAGGTTTCAATCAGGGTGTACTTTCCATTGCTGATGTTCACTCTGATTTTCGCGACAAGGGCCGCGTCGGCGCCATGAATCCAGTCCGTTATATTGCTCCGGCACAGAACTCCGCGCTCGGAAGAAAACATGTGGAGTGCGCGTGAATTGCCGTCCATGATTGCGCCACCCTGATCGGCGATCAGTACGCCGTCGTAAATGCTCTCCAGCAGGTTCCGGTAACCGGAAGATTCGTCAGCGGGCGGCTTCTTTTTGATGGTGGGGATGGCGGTCGGCCGCCGTACGGCAATCCGCGGTGTTGCCGAATCGGCCTTTTTATCAGGCACTAAAGCAATCCTAATAGTTGAGGCGGATAGATTCTTTCCGTTTTCAGCCATGGTTAAACCATATAAATCTTTGATGTTTATTGTCAATTATAAACTGAACAGACTTTTATCTTGATTTAATTCGTTTTAATTGATAGCGTCCATTTACGCTGAATTTGTGACATTTTTGTGTTTACAAAGCGCAAGTTGGCTCGGGAGACCGTATGGCCAAGCTGTTTAATAGTCTAATAACACAGCCCCCCGGCCCGCAGGCAGCGGGCCTGCCCTTGCCCGCCTGGCGCGTCAAGCTGTCGAATGGCGCTGTTTATGGACCCATCGAACTGGACGAATTGCGGACATGGGCGCAGGAATGCCGCCTCGCGCCTGGCGACCAGGTATCCTCGGATACTGTCCATTGGGTCAATGCGGAAACCCTGCCCGAACTGGCGATGCATTGGATGGTGGAAATGGCGTCCGGTGAAATATTCGGACCTGTCCATCTTCATGCGGTCGTTGATTTTTTCCATTCCCGCCTGGTGATCCCGAGTTCTCGTCTGACAAATCGCTCCACCGGCGAAGTGGCGACTGTTGCCGACTTGGTTTTGCCCCTGATTCCTGATGTGGCCAAGGATGAGTTTCCTGCCGGAGCCCCGGTTGTGGCGGAGAATGCGGCGTCCGATGACCGGTTGATCAAATTTAACCAGGGCACGGGTCCAGCCCGTTTGCCCCCCGACCAACCCAGGGAAAAACCTCAACTGCGCATTGAACTGCTTCAAGCAACGGTGGATGAATCCAAAGCGTGCATCAAACAATTGCAGGGCGACCTCGATTCCCAGCAAGCGCAAACACTAAAGCTCCGTGACGACGCGGCCGCGCTTGAAAAGACGTATTTGGTTAAACTCGGGGACGCGCGGAAAAAGTATGACGTTGCCGCCGATATGATCAAAGATGCCGAAACGCAAATTCAGGCGCTTAAGGCCGCGTTGGCCCAGAAGGAGCAACATGGGGCGGAAGCGGCCCGCGATTGGGACTCTGACCGGTCGGAAAAGGAGAGCCGGATCCAGACGTTAACCCGGCAGATTGAAGTGTTGACCGCCGATCAGACTCTCATGCGCTCGGTGCTGGAGCAGAACCGCGCGGAATTTGAACAGGCGCGCCAGGAGACGCGGAAACTGGCGACCCGGGCAAAGGAACTCAACGACTGTATCTCTGGGCTTGACAGTCAGGTTCAAAATGTGTCGGAGAATTTAGCCACGAGCGCGGCGGAGGTCGCCGGGAAGCGCGAACGCATTGAAGTAATGACCGACGAACATCTCCAGAAAGAGACCCAACTCCAAACTGGAATCGAGGATCTGACCGGTCGTCGCCATACGCTCAATCAGGAACTGGGGACCGTGCGGGGTGAATTGACCGGCCGCGTGACGGATATTAAAGACATGTCTGAACGCGTGCTCAGCATGGAAAAGAGCAGAATAACTTCCGTGCCGGATCGTCAGAAAGTGAGCCATAAGCCCGGAAAAAAAGTTTTGGTTGTGGATGATAGTGAAGTCATTCAACAACTGATCGCAAAACTGGCTGAAAAGCATGGCGCATCAGTCACGGCCGCCGCTTCCGCCAGGGATGTCACTGAAATATTAGCGGAAAAAGCTTGCCGGTTTGACCTTTTTGTCCTCGATTTAATTCTGCCGGAGATAACCGGCTGGGAGATCCTTGAGACCTTAAGGACCAAGCCGGAGACAAAAGATACGCCGATTGTTATTTTCGCCGGCCCGCTTTCATCGCAGGAGAGAGAAAAAATACTCCAGAAGGCGAATGCTGTTATTGAGAAAAGCAACTTCACCCTTAGGAATATTGATAAAGTTCTGGATCAATGGCTTTAGTTAAAAGCATAGGAATTGCAATGTTGTAGCCGGGGTCGCCGACCCCGGACCGGCCTCAGCGAGGCCGGCTACAGTTTTTAGTTGCCGAGGGCCTAATTCAATCTCTCCGGACGGTTATAAGATGGAGTCCAATAATATTCCAAAATCCGGGGCCACGCCAAAGTCGGCGCCTTCGCTTTTCTCAAATCCGACGATCGCGCCGTCACCGGCGGCAATGACGCCTAAGCCGCCCAAGCTGTCTACCCGCCTGCGCATGGCGTCGCTCACGGCGCCGCCGGTGATCGGCGAACCAGCTAAGCGGGACTCCGCGCCCGGATTTTCCGGTAAACGACGAATCCCATGGTGGGTGATCGGTTTTTCGATTGCCGTTGTGGTAGCGCTATCCGTCGTGATCAAGCTGGTGGAAGCCGATGTGAAAAACAAAAAGAATACTTCTAACATGGCTGCCATGGAACAACAGGAGAAATTAAAGGCTTTCATAGAGGCCGCCGAGAAAGAAAAGGCAGTCCTGAAAAGCCGCGTCGCGGAGCTGGAGCAGGAATGGAAAATCAGCGCGGAGTTGCAAGCCGAGCTGGCCAAGGCGCGCAGGCTCAG
Source organism: Lentisphaerota bacterium (assembly GCA_016182435.1). The sequence continues at coordinate 2,781 of JACPGN010000176.1, forward strand.
CGCGGAAGCGCAGGCGGGCCTTCAGCTCTCAACGGTCGCTAAAACGGCGGCCGAGCGGGACGTGGCAATGCTCAAGGCCAGGCTGGAAGAGATTTCCCAAAAAGTGGTAACGGTCCAGGAACAGGCAAAGCAGGTCCAGGCCCTGCAGGATGAAATCGGCAAGGAAACTCAACGGCAAGCCGAGCTGGCCAAGGCGCGCAGGCTCAGCGCGGAAGCGCAGGCCGGCCTTCAGCTCTCAACGGTCGCTAAAACGGCGGCCGAGCAGGACATGGCAACGCTCAAGGCCAGGCTGGAAGAGATTTCCCAAAAAGTGGTAACGGTCCAGGAACAGGCAGGGCAGCTCCAGGCCCAGCAGGATACAATCGGCAAGCAACCTGCGGATAAAGCAAAGACCACCAGTGGGTTTTTGTCGGCCGGATCCGAAGCTAATCGGCATTTCAAGGCTGGCTTCCAACAATGGGATGAAGGCAACGTGGACGGCTCCATAGCGGAATTCAAGAAAACCATTACCCGTCTGGATAGTTCGGCGGCCGTAGCCTGCTACAACATTGCGTTAGGCTATGTCGAGAAGGGTGATCATTATAAAGCCTGCGATTATTTGTATCAAGCCGGGGAAATCTACTTAAAAAACAAGAACAACGACCAGGCGGCCCGCGTGGTTGAGTTTATGAAAACAATTGATCCATCCTCATCCCTTACTAAAAAACTGTCCGAGAAGGTCGCCAAAAAGTAGCCGCTGTCTGATCGTAGTTGTTTTTCACTTGATGGCGCTTGGGCTGGATGAGCGCGCGTGGGTGAAATAATGGGCGTCACTCGCGGACAAAGGCCCGAGGGGCTCCAACTTGGCGGCCAACTCGGGGATAGCGCTGATGTGGCCTTTCAGGTAATCGTTCACCCGGCTGTTCAGGCGCTCCAGCCGCGCCTGCAGGGCTCCGTAGCGGCCTTCCAGGACTTCCAGGCCAAAGGGCTTATACAGTCCTAACCAGAGCGCGCAGTGTTCGTTGCCCAGCTTGGCCACGACCTTGATCAGCGCCTTGATTTCCTGGGTCAATTGCCGCAGGCGAGTCTGGTTGCCGGCACGGTAGGCAATGGCCAGTTCATTGCGCAGGTTGCACTTCAGCGCTACCGCGCGCGCCACGAGCGCCGGGAACATGAGCCGCCGGTTGGCGGGTGGATGCCGGGCCGAGCGCTCCAGACTATCCGCCAGGTGGCAATAGTGGATTTTGAGCGCGGACAGGTCCTTGATCACCGGGTCGAAGATGCTTAAGGCCGGATCCTGCCACAACAGCCACTTGCTGGCATTGCCGGCGCTCATTTCCGGATTGCTGATTTGCGGAATCTGGTCCAGGTTGCAGGCCTTGACCCAGGTGTCGAACTCGGCCTGGCAGATGCCGCGGAAATTGGCGCGCAGCAGAGTGTTGTTCACTTTCTCGGCGTAGCCATGTTCGGCGAAAAACTGAATGCCGGGCAGCGCCGAGAAGATATCGCATTCCGCGCCGTCATCGCCCCACAACGTCATGAAAGCCTGGCGCAGGCGCTTGTTTTTACACCCGCGCATGGCCGCATCGGTAACGGTGAACGTGAACGGCAGCGCCGCCCAGAAACGATTCCAGGTCCACGCGCCGCCGGCGAAAAGCGGCTCCGAACCCAGCGCGCGGTGGCGGTCAATCCATTCCTCGTAGAATTCGCTTTCGGTGTGATAATAATCCCAGTAGACCAGGTCCACGTCGCGGGGGATACTGGCAATAGCCTTGCGCGGGATTTTGCCGGCGCGGTCATAGTAGTCGTGGGTTTGGGAGCCCAGGCGGAAGTACATGTCGCTCCAGATCATCGGTCGCACGCCCAGCTTGTGGCACAGCCGGCGCACTTCTTTCAAATGGCGGTTGATTATGGCAAACGGATTTTGCTCGCCAAACCGCGCGCGGTACTTTCCGGTGCCCAGGCCGTGGGCCTCATCCATGCCGACATGAATGCGCCGCGAGTGAAAAGGCGCGGCGGCGGAGGCCAGCATTTTTTCCAGCAGCGCATAGGTCTTATGGTCGTTGGCCAGGATAATGTCGGCGGTGTCGCGATAGTCGGCATAGGCCGGCCACTGCAGGACTTGCGCCAGGTGCCCCAACGTCTGGATGCAGGGGATCATTTCAATGCCCAAGGCCTGAGCGTAGGCATCCAGGTCTTTCAGCTCCTCCCAGGTGTAGCGGCCGCGCAGGTAGCCGAAAAACGGCTCGCCGGGCACTTCATAGGTGTCCTCGGTGTAGAGCATGCACATGTTCAGGCCCATCAGCGCCCAGCGGCGCAAGAGCGCCTTGGCCGTCTCCGGCCGCAAGACGCCGTTGCGCGAGCAGTCCACCATGACGCCCAGTAGATCGAAATGCGGCTTTTCGGCGAAGTCGGCGCGCAGCGCCGCGCCTTCTTCGCCCATCAGCCGGCCAAGCGCGCGGAGGGCGTCGGTCGCGCGGCCATAGTTCACCGTGATCTGCTCCGGCGACTTTTCGACGGCCAGGCCGCCCCGCGCCAGCGCCGCGTCCTTGATGAAAACCACATGCCTGGCGCGCGGGGAAGCGGTGAAGCGCTTAGGGTAGTCGGCCTTGATTTCGCTTAAGCCTTTGCGCAGTTCCATGGGACAGGTATTCAGGTCGAGGGCGAATGAATGCATGAAAGCTGCTTTGCTCCTTAATGTTTTTCGCCGCTTCCGGGTTTAGAGTGAAACACCCCAACATATAGTGATTATGACGATAGCGGACGCGGATACAAGTTTAAGCCGCCACAATGAAAATAAATTGCCAACTTGTAATGAGTCCGATTCCTGAAGCCACAGGCCATTTC
>JACPGN010000177.1 GCA_016182435.1 Lentisphaerota bacterium
CCGGTGGCCACCAGGCCCATCCAGTGTTCGGGAATCCAGTCCATGCGCGGTAAGTCTATGTCGGAACATTTAGCCCTGCAATGACAATTCCAGCATCCGCCATTACCCAGTTCGGCTTGCAAGGAAAGGAATTACAGCGAAGGAGGTTTTTCCACTGTGGAGGACTTGCGCTAGAGTGCGCGCTCATCAGTTCCCGATGGGCTACTGGCTTAGCGCAAGCGCTTTGCCTGCCCGACCTCAATACGGACAGTTTCCGCCTTGCCACCGAATCCGCGGCTCGGCCATGAAATCCGGCGCAAAGAACGCGCGCGCGACCGGGTCAACTCGGCGCCTGAGAGTCATACGCGACTCGACGCCCGGCGCGCACAAGACAGTTTTGCCGTTCACCATCACTCGCAGAGCGCGCTGGGTCAGAGCATAAAGGGATAGTGTCTGGGTATTCAGGCTCGTGCACTTGATAACGTGACGCCCGTCGGGACAAGACCACCGCTTCAGATCAATGCATTTATCCGCGGGAACGATAACCAGGCCGCGAGACAGGAATACCGGGCGCACGTCGGCCGGCGGCACGAGGATGTTCGCGACCTGTCTGCCGCCAACCCAGAGCGCGGCTGTGTGCGTGTTGTCGAGGTCGGTGTTCAGGAGGTAGACCGTCGTGACGCCTCTCGCCTCGTAGACGGCATGGCGAAGCCGATCGCTACCATTGACGCGGATACGGCCCTGCTCGCCGGCAAGCAAGGCTCGGAGAATGTCGCGCACGAACTCGCCGAGTCCGGTCTCGCCCGGCCAAGACCACGTGGTCAGAAGGAACGCCTTGCCATGGCCAACGCTGTTCTCGACGAGCAACGGACGAGAGAGGATCGTCTCGCGCGGATCGTCATGCCGGTCGTTGACGCCGGCCAGGACCCGCGCGAGACGAACTTGCACGCGCGCCGGTGTAAAGCGGCCGATGAACTTCTGGTCGTAGGTCCAGGTCGAGAAGACCCATGACCGCAACGAGCAGTCGTTGACGTACCGCACCCCGTGCACGTCCGGTTTGCCCGGCCCCAGCACGCGCACGCCAAAGAGGTCCGCCACGTTGCCCTTGCGGAAGAGCAACAGATCCTTGCCGCGGTTGGTTTGCGTGCTGAGGTGCGGCACGGCCATGACCAGGTGTCCGCCGCCTTTCACGTAGCGTTTAAGGCGCGCGTAGAGGTCAGGCGTCATGGTGTTCCAGCCGAGGAAGACAAGGCACTTGTAGCGCGCCAGTTTTTTGGCCGGCGCCTCAGCGGGGACGATATCATAAAGCCCGCCCGGCGGATGGCCGGAGAAGTCGTGTTCACCGCGCACGTTGGTGGCGGTCCAATCCTCCTTGCGCTGGACGGAATCGAGGTAGTTCCAGCCCCATTCAGGCGGGCCGTGCAGCCACTTGCCGCCGGCCTGGTATTGGCCCCAGACGTACTTGTTCCACAGGCCAGGATAGCCGTCGAGATGCCCCTGCACGAACCCGATGCGCACGCGCGGGCCGCCGGCGGTCCGGGTGTGGATGCGGGCGAAGCGCCAGCACTCGCGCAGCGAGGAACGCATGGCCCTGACCGCCGGATGGTTGAATCCATACTTGCGTCCGCGGCCAAGGTGCCCGCTTTCCGGGTAGATGAACGTCGCGCCGCTCAGGAAACTGAAAAACAGACTCACCCGCCAGCGCTGGAGCCACAGCTGGTCGCTCACGTCGCTGCCGCCGTAGTAATGCATGGCGATGTGGGCCCCGAACTCGTGTCTGCCGTAAGCGCGCGCGGCGCCGCGCAACGCGGCGTACAGCACGTTACCGTCGCCGGGCATGGACTCGATGACCGGGATATCAATTCCGGCTTCGAGATGATGCGAGAAGGTCAGGCTCGAATCCACGTCCAGCAGCGGGCCGCCCGTGAGGGTGCGCTCATAGGCGAGCGTCTCGCGCAGGAAGTCAAGGTAAAGCTTGTTTGCCTGGTTAACGGTCCGCGCGGGGGGCAGGGCGCGGTAGCTGTTGCAGGCCCGCCCAAGGGTGTAGGCCTTAGGCCAATAGAGCAGCCCGCCGGCCTCACCGAGGACCATGCGCCCGCGATAGCACGGCCCGCCGGCGGCCATGACGCGGTCAAGCTGCGCGCGCGCGAGGAACTGCTCGCGCGGAATGCGCTTATGCGCCATCATGTACAGATTCCGGCTGCCGCGGTGCAGAAACTCGCCGTAGATGTAGTGAATGCCGTGCTCGCGGCAGAATCGCGCCGTGGCGAGCGCCTCCTCATAGTCGTTCGGCAACTTGGTCAGCATGAAATCGCCGAGCTTGAGGTCCAACAAAGCCTGTGCACTGGCCATGCCCTGGGGCATGCTGGCGCCGATTCTGACGCCTGCATTCATTCGCGTTCCTCCAACGTCATGGTTTCTGAATTCGAGTTTCCACGTCGTCACCACGCGGCGTAACACCGCATGGCGCCTATCAAGCGCGGCACTATGTTGTGGTGAACATCCAGCATAGGCCAGTCGTCAAAATCGCGCAAGACCGCGGGTAGAGTACGCGCTCATCAGTTCCCGATGGGCTACTGGCTTCGCACAAGCACTTGGCCGAGGCCAGGCGAGCCATCGGGACGGAAGCGAGTGTTCCCCCGTGCCACGGGGGAGAACCAAAGCGGATTGTTCCGGCTCTATAGCTCGTCGGGACGCAGCCGGGACCAGCAAGGAGGATCTGTGGCTGATGCGAAAGAACTGTCTTTAGACATAACCCTCAACGATCTGTTGCAGGCCGGCCTTCACTTCGGCCACCAGAGCAAGCGCTGGAACCCGAAGATGAAGCGTTTCATTTTCGCCAAGCGCGACGGCATCTACATCATTGACCTGGCCAAGAGCCTGGCGCAGTTGCGCGAAGCCCAGCGCTTTATCTACGAAAGCGTGGCCCATGGCAAAGCCGTGCTCTTTGTGGGCACCAAGAAAGCGGCCCAGGAGATTATCAAGGAAGCGGCTACCCGCTGCAGCCAGCATTATATCATCAGCCGCTGGCTGGGCGGCACGCTGACCAATTACCAGAACATTGCCAGCAGCATCCGGCGCCTGCGCCATATCCAGGAGCTCGAAAAGAACGGCACCCTGGCCGCCATGCCCCAGAAGGAAGCTTCCCGCCTGCGCCACGAACTTTCCCGCCTCGACCGTAACTTGAGCGGTATTGCCAATCTCACGGGCATGCCGGGCGCCCTCGTAGTGGTGGACATCAATCGCGAAGCCATCGCCGTGAGGGAGGCCAACCGCATGGGCATTCCCATCGTCGCGCTCGTGGATACCAACACCGACCCCGACCAAATCCAGTATCCTATTCCCGGCAATGACGACTCGACCCGCGCAATCAAACTGATCGTCAATGTCCTGGCCGATGCCGTCATTAAGGCCGAGGCCGAATATGCCGTGGTACGCGCCCAGGAACAGGCCGCCCGAGCGGCTGCGGAAAAGGAACGGCCCGCGGCGCAGGCGTCGCGCCCGAAGGTGCGCAAAGAACGCAGCGGCGAGCGCCGGCCACGGCGGGGCGGCAGCGCTCTGCCAAAGGGGCGGAGCCCTTCAACCACGCCAAAGGAAGCGGTCGCGCAACCGGCGGCAGCCGAAAAACCGGAAGCGCCCGCAGCCGTGGCTGAGCCGCCGGAAGCGGGAAAATAGATGATTTGATGATTGGTTGATTCGTCATATCCTGGAAAGATGATTCGATGATTGGTTAATTAGTTAATTTGTCAGATTATGAAAATAGGATATTCCCAATACACGAATCCACGAATGATCGAATCAACTTCTTAAGAATCATCGAATCCACGAATCATCTAAAACGCCATGCGCGATAAAATTTCAGCGTGTTTGACCGTCGGCAACGAGGAAAACAATATCCGGCGCTGCTTAGCAAGCCTGAAGTGGGCGGACGAAATTGTGGTGGTTGACAGCTTCAGCCATGACCGTACGGTCGAGATCTGCAAGGGCTATACCGACCGCGTTTACCAGCGCGAGTGGCAGGGCTACGTCGGCCAGAAAGAGCTCATCAAACAAATGGCGCGCTTTCCCTGGATTCTGTTCATTGACGCCGATGAGGAAGTCTCGCCCCAACTGCGCGATGAAATCCTGGCGGAATTCGAGAGCGGGCGCAATTCTCAATATGTGGCCTATGAATTCCCGCGCAAGGTGTTCTTCCTGGGCCAGTGGATTACCCATGGGGAATGGTGGCCCGATATCAAACTGCGGCTCTATCTCAAGGACAAGGGCGTCTGCACCGGCCGCGAGCCGCATGACCACGTCGTCGTGGATGGACCCGTTAAACGGCTCCACGGCTGTCTGCATCATTATACCTATGACGACCTTGCCGACCAGGTCCTGACGATGAATCGTTTCTCGACCATTGCCTCCGCCGGGCTTTATGAAGAGCGCCCCAGTTTTTCCGGCCGCGATCTGCTGTTCCGGCCGGCTTTCCGGTTTTTCAAAGGCTATTTTCTGAAGCGCGGGTTACTGGATGGCTACCGTGGATTGATTATCGCCCTGCTGAACGCCATCGGCGTGTTCCTCAAGTATGCCAAGCTATGGGAGCGGATCTATGCCGGAGCGCCAGTCGCGACCAAGGCCGAAGGCTCGGATGAGAACAACACGCCTCCCGCCGCACCGGCGGCCAACGGCTGACCGGCAACGCACAATTGCAGCTCTGCCGCCTAATTTAATGCTAAGGAATTTCAATGTTTGGACTGGATTCCCGCTTGCGCGGGAATGACAGAGTGGCGATGCATAATTATCATTCCCGATCTAATCGGGAATCCAGAAAAGTTGCCGCTTCTGCGGCCTAATTCAATGAATAGGAAATTCAATCTTTGTAGCCGCGCCCGCCCGCCTGCAACGCTGTGCGTAGCACTGCGGGCAGGTGAGGGCGTGGATCCGGCCGGCGGCCACGGCGTCACCGCCGCGGCTACATGAAACAGTCGCCCCGCCGCGGGGCCTAATTCAATCCGGGGGGCCCTCGCGTTTGGATAAAAAGAAAATCATACGTTCGGCCAGTGTGATCAGTTTTTTCATTCTCCTGAGCCGTGTCTTGGGCTTGGTGCGCGACATGGCCATGGCGGCTTTTTTCGGCAGCACTCTGGTTATGGACGCTTTCGTGGTGGCCTTCACCATTCCCAATCTCTTTCGCAGCCTCTTTGGCGAGGGCGCGCTTTCCTCGGCTTTTGTGCCGGTCTTCACCGAAACCTTTGCGAAACAGCCCCGCGAGCAAGTCTGGCAATTTGCCGCGAATATGTTCTCTTTTTTGGGCCTGATCCTGGCCGCGCTCGTGGCGGCGGGCATTCTGCTGGCTTCCCTGGCTCTCGTTCTCCTGCCGCTCAGTCCGCGGATTGAACTGATTCTCGAACTCCTGCGCATCATGTGGCCTTACATGTTCTTCATTTGCCTCACCGCCTTTTTTGCGGCAATGCTGAACGCCCTGCGGCGCTTCGTGCTGCCGGCCGCCGCCCCGGCCGCCATGAACTTGATCATGATCGCCGGGCTGTTCCTCGTTTGCCCCCATTTGCCCGCGGAGGGCGCTGGACGCATTAGCGTCGTGGCCTGGAGC
>JACPGN010000183.1 GCA_016182435.1 Lentisphaerota bacterium
GGCTTCCAAAGCGGCCGGTTACGTGGCGGAGCGCTATCTGGCCGGAGATCCCCAACCGCGCGCAATACGCTGGTCGGGCTTGATTGGCTGCAACATGGCTTACCGCCGAGGGGTATTGGAGCGCCTGGACGGTTTTGATCCAGCCTTCTGGCCGGGCGAAGAAATGATTGCCGCCTTCCGCGCGACGCGCCTGGGCTATAAACTGATCTTTCTGCCGGGCGCGATTTTGTATCATTACCCGCGGGTCAGTTTCGGGCGCTTCTGCCGGCAAATCTATACTTATGGCGCAACGCGTATCCGCTTGATCCGCGCGGGCGTGGATGTCGAGCCGACGACTATTATTCCGGCCGTTGGGTTGCTGGGGCTTGGGGTGCTGGGGATTTCCGCGCTATTCTGCCGCTGCTCGGGGTATTTGTTGCTGGCCGGCTTAGTGCTTTATGCCTTTGCCGATCTCTTTTTTACCTTGGCCAAATATCGCGAGACGCGCCGGAAAGTGGATCTGTTGATTTTTTTCCTTATCCCTATCATGCATACTTGTTATGGCCTGGCCGAATGGGTGGAGCTTTTTCGCCCCGGGCGTGATTTTAGCGAACACCTTGCCGGCAATAAATCCTGACGCGAGAACCGATGTAATGGGTCAGTTATTGGGGGGGGATCGATCCCAATGGCCTCAGCCCGCCTGCAGCGCTATGCGCAGCGTTGCGGGCAGGCAAGCTGAGGCTCTACTCGCCTGGGCGTAGCGCTCCGGCGGAGCCTGGCGTAGGGCGCGACCTCGTGTCGCGCCATTTTACCGCTAAGCGGAGTGGCCTTATCGGCCAGCCGTGGTTTGGAGATAGCGTTCCATTGCTTGCAGGCCTTCCGGTGTGCCCATGTCCAGGAGCGGTGGTGGCGCGACAAACACACTTAACCGGCGCTCCGCGCATAAGCTGGGGAATACATCTGTTTCCAGTGACGCGGGTTTGCCCGGGTCTATCCGCGTTAACAGCTTCCGCCGCGCCAGGTATGCGCCGCCATTGACCCAGCCGCTGACCCCCGCGGCTTTTTCGCGAAAAGCGGTAACGCGCTTTTGCTCATTGAATTCTACGGTGCCGTAACGGTCGGCTGATTCAATTCTGGTAACAGCCAAAGTGGCCAGCGCTCCGGGCATTTGGCCGGTGTCGGCCAGGGCTTGAAAATCGAGGTTAGGTAGAAGACTGTCGCCATTCAGAATCAAAAATGGGTCCGTCTTGACGAACGGTTCCACGTATTTCAAGCCGCCCCCCGTGCCCAGAGGCGCGGGCTCGACCGAGACGGTAACGGTAAGGGGCAACGGCTTCGAGGCAACATAGTCCTGAATGGCCTGTCCCAGATGGCCGGCCGCCAAGTGCGCCTCGTGGATGCCCTGCTGGGCGAGCCATTGTAATTGCCATTCCAAAAAGGGGCGCCCGGCGATTGGCGCCAGCGCTTTAGGGCGCTCGGGAAAAAGGAGCTGCAGCCGCGTTCCCTTGCCACCCAGTAAAATGATTGCCTGCATAGATAACTTGAACACCCGATACCGTCATAAATAACAAGATGCCACAGGCATCCTCCTGCGGCGGAAAATTGTAGGAGCGCCACCCCGCTGGCGCGATAAGATCGCCTCGACGGGGCGAGGCTCCTACATTTCCACCACAGGCGGACGAAACGTATTTGGGTTGCGGGCATAGCCGCGTTACACGTTGGCGAACTGCCGCCGCCGCACAATGGCAAAGCCCTTGATCAGTTCGGCGATGCCCTTACTCAGCGACCATTGCGGTCGGAACCCCGTAGCTTCAATTTTGGCGTTGCTGACCCGGTAATTGCGCTGATCGGGATCCCGGCCGACCGGCGCTTCCAGGATGGTGAAGTCAGGGAGGTGCTTTTTTATTTCCAGGCATAATTCCATCTTGGAAAGGTTGGCGTCGCTTAAGCCCACATTGTAAGGCTCATTTTTCATCCGTTCGAAGTGATCGAGCGCGTGAATAAAGGCCCGGGCCACGTCGCGCACATGGATATAATTGCGCCGGAAATTGGCTTCAAAGAGCACGATAAAGCGATCCGTCACGGCGCGATAGGTGAAGTCATTGACCAGCAGGTCTAACCGCATGCGCGGGCTGACGCCAAAGGCCGTGGCCAGCCGCAATGAGACCGCATGGCCGGAATTCAACAGGTATTGCTCCAACTCAACTTTCAAACGGCCGTATAATGAGATGGGGCGCAAAGGGGATGTTTCCGTGCAGAATTCGTCCCGCTCACTGTGGCCATAGCCGCTGTTCGTGGTGGGGAGGATGAAGGCCTGCCGCGAGCTGCTCAGGTCCAGGAGGGCCTTAACCGCGTCCAGGTTGATGGCCCGCGCCTCTTGTGGTTTTGCCTCGCAGGCCGGCGCTCCGACCAGGCAGGCCAGGGGGATAACGGCGTCGGCCCCGGCTAACAGCCGGCGCATCAAGTCCGTATCGCGCACGTCGCCACGGACCAGGGTCAAGGCCTGATCGTGACAGCAGTCCAGCAGCGAGGTCTGGCCATAGAGAAAATTGTCAACGGCCGTTACCTGGTGGCCGCGCCGGAGCAGTTCGGGAACCAGCACGGAGCCAATGTAGCCGGCCGCGCCGGTCACCAGTACTTTTTTGATTGCAACGCTGGCGCACATAAAGGAACATACATCGTAGTTGTTCATTGGCAGCTTGTCAATGGCGCAGAATAGTCAAGGAGTTGAAGCATGATTCGAGCAAAAATTATCGGTGCGGGCGGCTATGGCGGGGTTGGGATTATCGAGCTATTGCTGGGCCATCCCGAGGCCCGGATCGCCTGCCTAGTGGATGTTGAAAACGTGGGTACGCCCATTAGTGCGCTTTACCCGCATTTAACCGGGTTCTGCGATCTCAAGATCGTAGCGGCCACCGACGCGCAGAGCCAAGCGCCGGTGGACATCGCCTTTATGGCCACGCCGGATGGGGTCGGCATGAAACTTGCCCCTGCGGAACTTTCCGCCGGCGCCAAGGTCATTGATTACAGCGGCGATTTTCGTTTTAATACTCCGGAAAGTTACGCCGATTATGCCGCGCGCATTGGCTCCGACCCGCGGCACGCCGCCCCGGAGTTGCTGGCCGAGGCGGTCTATGGCCTGGCGGAATTGCATCGGCAAGCCTTGAATCCAAAAACGCGGCTGGTAGGCAACCCGGGCTGTTTCGCGGTCAGTTGCATTTTGGGCCTGGCCCCCGCGGTCAAGAGCGCGCTGGTGCGGTTGGACAGCCTGATCTGTGACTGCAAGACGGGAGTATCCGGCGCCGGCAAGAAACCCAGCGCTACCTTCCACTATCCGGCGCGCTACGATCACATGAACGCCTATAAACTCTCCGGGCACCAGCACGTCTGTGAAATTGAGCGGGAATTAGCGCTGCAAGCCGGGAAGCCGCTGCGGGTAACGTTCACCGCCCAGGTCGTGCCGATTTGCCGCGGCATCATGGCGTCGCTCTATGGCGAACTTGCACCCGGCGTGAAGCCCGCCGATGTTTTATCCGCCTACCGGGCTTTCTACCGGGATAGCGCCTTTGTGCGGCTCTTTGACCGCGAGGCGCCCATCGGCAGCGCCCATGTGCGCGGCACCAATTATTGCAACCTGGTGGTGGACGTGGATGAGCGCACCAACAAACTGCGGGTGATTGCCCATATTGATAAC
>JACPGN010000179.1 GCA_016182435.1 Lentisphaerota bacterium
GACATAAATACCAACGCCGACACAAATGGCGGCATCCGCCACGTTGAAAGCCGGCCAGTGATTGGCGCGCACGTGAAAATCGAGGAAGTCGGTCACCCAGCCGTACTTGAGGCGATCAATCAGATTGCCCACGATGCCGCCGACCAAACAGGCGATGGCCAGGCGCGGACCCGCGCGGCCGGTCACCAGCCAGCGATAGAAGACAGCCATCAGGAATAGGACGATGATGGAGAGCAACACGAGCCAGTCGTTCTGATGCTGGAAAATGCCCCAAACCGCGCCGGTATTGCGCAGGTAAGTGAAATTCAGATAACCGGGGATGACACTCCAAGATTCGCCCGGGAAATACTTCTGCCGGATGAGCAGCTTGGACCACTGATCCAGCAAAACGATCACCGCGGTCAGGGCCAGCCCCAGCATTAGTCCTCTTCGGCGGCCACTTCCGGGAGCGCCTTATCGGCGTTCGGAAACAGGGCGGCGGTCTCAAAGGTGCGCACTTTCTTGCGGCCGGCCTCCGAATGCGACTGGCACTCTATGCACATCCGGGAGTAAGGCAACGCATCCAGGCGCGCTTTCTCGATTGGACCGTTGCAGGCGATGCACAGGCCGAACGTGCCCAGCTTTATACGGTTCAGCGCCTCATCAATTTCAAAGATAATATCCTGCTCCAGGCTGACCCGGTTGAGGGCGGAGTCGCGGTCGAAATTATCGGTGCCCTGCTCCTCGGAGCGGAAATCCACCTCGATATCCTTGGGCGTCCGGCTCAGGTTATCGGTGGCCAGGAAATTGATCTGGCCGGTAAAGCGCTCACGCAGGCGCATGAGCTTCTCGTGCAATTCGCGTTTCTTGTCGGCGCTGAGATGCTTACTTCGCTTGCCCACTACGCCGCTGGGCTCATTCTCGACCACCGGCGGCGGCGGCTGAAAGGGAGCTTTAGCGAGGTTCTTGTCCGCGGCCGTTTTCTCCAAGGGCTTGCGCGCCGCGCCATGTTTAACGCCGGATTTACCGGAAATTGACTTTGCAACTTTCGCCATGCCTGGCCTCACGATCAATAACACCACATGTTTGTTTTTCTTCCAATCAATCTCTTTTTCACAACTGCGCCAGGACTCTATCAAGCTACCCGCCAACCTGTCAACCTCATTATTTACATCATTTCCGGATCGAAATACGGAAGGGGCGGCCGGCGATGGTTGCGCGCGCGGTGGCATCGGCCTCGCTCGCGTTCAATTCCCCCGGCTCGGCCAGGGCCAGGCGCGCCAAGTGAGCGCGCCAGGCATCCTCCAGTTGACCTTCAATCGTCAGGACAATCCGATCGCTCACGGCATAGCCGGCCTCCTTGCGTAAGTCCTGGATAATCCGGTTAAGCTCGTTGGCGATGCCTTCTTCGCGCAGCACGCTCGTCATGGTTGTATCCAAGCTCAAGAGAATGCCCTTGTCGCTGAGCACATCCTGGCCGTTCCGGCCCTGATAACTCAGCTCAAGGTCCTGCCGATCAACAGCCCATTCCTGCGCGCCTTCAAACACAACAATCTGCCCGCCTTTTTCCCGCACTTGCCCCGCCTTGGCGGCCCGGATGATGGCCTGCACCGCGTGTCCCCACTTGGGGCCAAGGACGCGCGGATTGGGCGTAGCCCTCAGGGTGGCCAGCGCGCCGGGCTCGGCCAGGATGGTCACCGCTTTAACGTTCAATTCGCTCTTAATAACTTCGGCATGAGTGGCCACCACATCCGGCTTTACCGAACTGGGCAGGGCCACCTTGATACCGGGCAAAGGTTGGCGAACGCGGAGGCCGCATTTTTGCCGGAGGGCGAGTCCCAGCGAGACAATCGTCCGGACTACGAGGGTTTCCTCGATCAGCTTGTCGTTGCGATAGGACTCCGGCACTTCCGGCCAGGCCGCCAGATGCACGGAAGCCGCGCCGGTCAATTCCCGATAGATATGCTCGGCGACAAAAGGCGCCGAAGGCGCCAGAAGTTTCAGCAGAGTCACGAGCGCATAATACAAAGTATCATAGGCTTGGCGCTTGGCGGCGGAAAGTCCGCCGCCCCAGAACCGCGCGCGCGACTGGCGGATGTACCAGTTGGTCAGGTCCTCAATAAACTCCGTCACGGGCGCCAGGCTGTCCTTGAGATAGAAAGTTTTAAAGGCCTGGCCCACTTCCTGTCGCGCCCGATAAAGCCTGGCCAGGATCCACTTGTCCAACGGATGATCTGATTCCGGCTGCCGCGCCTCGTCGCCGGTGTATTGATCCACATTGGCATAAGTCACAAAAAATGAAAAAGCGTTCCAGAGCGGCAGGAGCACGCCTTTAACCTGGTCGCGCACGCCGGCATCTTTGAAATTCAAGTCCTCCATCACCACGGCCGGCGAGCCCAGCAGGTAAAGCCGCAGGGCATCGGCGCCGTAGCGCTCGATAAGCTCCATGGGGTCGGTAAAATTCTTCTTGGACTTTGAAATCTTGCCGCCTTCTTCGGCCAGGAGGGTGCCGTGCACCAGGCAATTCTTGAAGGCGGCGCGGTCC
>JACPGN010000180.1 GCA_016182435.1 Lentisphaerota bacterium
GCCGGCGCAAGCTGTGCGCATGAGTTTTTCCTGAATTGCCTTGTCCGACCGTATGGCATCAGCCACCTCGGGGATGCTCATGGTTTTGCCGCCCTTGACCAGCGCGATGATGTCCAGGGCATAATCCAGGGCGCCGGCGCCGGAATTGCGTTTGTCAATGAAGCCCTGCGGCGCGATCTTGCTGATGTCCTTGCCGGTGGCCTGGCGGATGCTGGCGACGGTCCAGTTGGTGCGGATATCGGCGAATAACTGCGGCAAGCCGGTTACCAGGTTGGCCGCCAGCATGCCGATGCCGTTCTTGGAATCATTTTCCGTGGCTACCAGGTAAGCCGGCCGGAACCCGTTCCAGTCAAACGAACTGTTGAGCATGGATTCGGCCACGTCGAAGTTCGGGTAGAGGTCGGTCCATTGCCGCTGGCCCTGGGTGCCCGCCAGGATGGCATTGGCGCCCTGGGCGCGCTCGACGTCCGCCTTGAACCCCTGCTGCCGGCCGACTTTCTCGTCGGCTAACTTCGGGTTGCCGACCATCAGGTCGC
The DNA here is from genome assembly GCA_016182435.1 of Lentisphaerota bacterium. The sequence goes on from JACPGN010000180.1 coordinate 537, forward strand.
GGGTGATGATGGTGATGAGCAGGCACAACCGCAAAAGCTCGTCGGGCGGGTAGGGTCGCTGACCGGCGCCGAAATCGAACTTTCCGCCGTTGGCGGATCCGCTTCCGGCGGAGAAATTTTTCTTCATGAACTTGAAGGCGCGCTCCAGCTCGTCGTGATCGTAAAAGCCCTGGTCAATGCGGCCCTTGATCGCCACCATGTCCACCGAGACCGTGCCCAGGCCCAAAAAGTCGAGCATGATGTTGCGCCGCGCGTCAGAGCCGATAATGCCCATGGAGACGCCGCCCAGCGAGAGGTAGTTTTTACCGCGCATTTCGGCCACCGCCGCCGCGCAGCGGGCAAAACGCAGAATCCGCTCTTGCACGTAGCCCGGCAGCGCGCCTTCCTCGGCTTCGAGGTCGGGATTGTAGATCGAAAAGATCGGGCGCAGCTTTTCATCCATGGCCGCGCAAAATGCCTTCAGCCACACCGCGCCGGGCCGGTCCGTCTGGTTAAGCCCATAAGCCGCCTGCAGCCATTCGCTGGAGCCTAAGCCCTGACAGGCGCTCATAAGCTCGTCGCTGTAAGACCAGGAGCGGCTGACCCAGATATTGGCGCTGACGCCCTCGCGGATGTAAGCCTCCTGGGCCAGGGCGCCGGTGCGCGCGCCGTAGACGATTTCCGGGGGCGCCACCACGCGCACGCTCGTGCCATCGGGCAATTGGACACGTTCGCGGATGAGGCGGCTCACCCTTTCGGCCATGCGCCAGGTGCCGGCCACGTTGCTCTCGTAGGCGCCGGTGCGGCCGTCAGCCACCGGTGTAATGGCAATGGTAGGCACGTGGCCGACCAGCGACCGGCGGCAAGGCGCAAAGCCCCGCTTGGTTTTCGACCGCTCGGCAAAATCAATGCGTTCCGCGGATAGAGACGAGTTCATCTGATTATCTCCTGCTGGTATGAAAGATGGTTGACAAGCCCCGCACTTTACCGGCAGACTCTGCTGAGTTCAAGGTCTTTTCAACAATTTTTTTACAAATTAACAGTCGTAGACACTCAGAACGTGTGAAACAATCGACGCAAATCGCCGAGACGGGGCTCGGCTCCTACATTCTCCTGCCTATTATGGGATTTGTTGTAGGAGCGCTGCCCCGCCAGCGCGATAATTTCGATTTTTTCACACGTTCTCAGCTATATTAGGGGATTGACTCAGGAGGAATTGGCAGGGCATGGGATTCGACAGGGATTTATGTGATTGAAGGTTATGGACACACTTAATAAAGTGTGTCCATAGCATTAATGGAACCGGAAACTCTGGCATTACCAACAGTCATTATAGGAGCCCTGGCATGCTGACGATTGAAACTGTCCCTTACCGCGGCTGGAGAGGCAATATCCGTCTGGCCAATGGCCAGGTGGAACTGATCGTTACGCGAGAGGTCGGGCCGCGGATTATCCGGTTCGGCTTTATCGGCAAAGAGAACATCCTGGGCGAGTTCCGCGAGCAACTGGGCGGCCGCGGCGAGAAGCAATGGATGATCCGCGGCGGCCATCGCCTCTGGCTGGCCCCGGAAGAGAAACCGAAAACTTACGAGCTGGATAATTCGCCGGTGGTCGTTCGCAAAATTGTCGGCGGTATCCGCGTGGTTCAGCCGCCGGGCCGGCATAGCCATGTAGCCAAGGCGCTGGACATCACCTTGGCCGAGCGCCGCAACGAAGTAACGATTAGCCACCGGCTGACCAATAAAGGGCGCAAGCCGATTACCCTGGCGCCCTGGGCGCTGACGGTTATGGCCCGCCGCGGCACGGCCATCATTCCGCTGCCCGAAAAAATTCCGCATACCGCGCGGCTGACCAGCAACCAGAACTGGACTCTCTGGGGTTACACCGATTTCAGCGATCCGCGTTGGACGTTGGGTTCGCGCTATCTTCTGTTCCGGCAGGATCCCCGGCGCGGGCCCAACAAGCTGGGTATCGCCCACCGGCAAGGCTGGGTGGCGTATTGGCTGAAAGGAACGCTGTTTGTCAAACGGTTTGCGTTCAAGGAAGGCGCAACCTACCCGGACCAGGGCGTGAATTTTGAGACGTTCGCCAACGAGCGCATCCTGGAACTGGAAAGCCTGGGCCCCCTGGCAACGCTCCGCCCCGGCCAAACGGCAACTCACACGGAAACCTGGTCGCTCCATCGCGGGATCAAGGTCTGCGGCAGCGAGATGGCGATAGACCGCTATGTAAGACCGCTGATCAGAAGGTAAGCATTTCCCTACTCGCTCCCGGCTCAGCCCGGCTTCGCCGGGCGCATATCACTTCTGCGGGTGTCGCGGTGATTTGGAGTTTCGCAGTTTTGGAGTGCGGCGGCTTGACGCCGCTTTCCCTCTTTGTTACTGGATGGGTATGAACGACTGGCCTCATGGTCCGCCTCATCGTCTATCGGA
>JACPGN010000181.1 GCA_016182435.1 Lentisphaerota bacterium
ATGATGAAGAAACTTGCGCCATTGACCACTCCGCCGGTCGTGCTCAAGGCGCCGACCTGTCCAGCGGTGATGCCAGTCAACTGCGAACCGTTGCCGGTCGTGCTCAACGCGCCCAGATTATCGCGGGCGGTGGCCGCGGTGGCCGCTAATTCCGCGAGATTATTGGCCGCCAGCAAGGCGCCCGCATTGGTGCTCACCGCGCCGACCTGCTCGGCGGTGATGCCGGTCAATTGGGAACCATCGCTGGTCGGCGATAAAAATACGCTTGCCTCATTGGTGGCCGCGCTGCCCAGTCCAAGATTGGCCCGCGCGGCTTCTTTATTAGCCTCACCGCTAATTTCCGAAAGATTATTCGAGACCATCAAGGCGCCCTCCGCGCCGCTGGGCCAGTTTGACCGCGGATCACCACCCAGCGACAGGGAACCATCAACCTGAACATTGCCGCCCACGTGCAATTGCTCGGCCGGGAGGTCGGTCCCAATGCCCACCTTGCCCAGGAAGACGTTGGTGGCGGAAGCGCGGGTTTGATTGATGCCGTCGGAAGTAATAGTCACAATGTCGGACGGAACATTTGAAGGCGAAACATTGGATGAGACCAGATACCTCACGATAACGATGCCGGAGCCGCCATTACCGCCTAAACAACTTCCGTCCGCCCAACCTGTGCTTCCCCCGCCTCCGCCCGTATTTGGCGCACCATTTGTGCCATTAGTGTTTTTTGCGCCATTTCCACCACCACCCAATCCACCATTCCCGGGCACACTAGAACCACCACTCCAAACACCCGCGCCCCCTCCGCCAGCATAGTATTTTACTGAACCACTAATAGGACATTCACGGCCGCTACCTCCATCACCGGCCGCTCCGCTTATGCCGTTTGACCCAACACTTGCCGCGCCACCGCCTCCCCCAGCTTCATAAGATGGCCCGCCATTATATGATAATCCGCCATCATATCCTTGCTCCAAGGTTCCTGCGCCGGGTGTGGGAAAATTGAGGCAAGCACCCCCACCAGAACCTCCATTGCCTGCTTGCTCTTCATAAGAGCCAAATTTAGATCCATGCCCTCCTCCGATAGTGGTCAATGTTGCAAACGCAGAATTGCTACCGTTTTTACCTACCGCAAAACCAGGTGCAAAATATCCTCCTGCTCCGCCTTCTCCAACAGTTACGGAATTTAATCCACTAACGATAACTCCATTGGTGTAAATCATACCGCCTGCTCCGGCTCCGCCCGCAATTCCATCATTACCGGCTGCTCCACCGCCGCCGCCAGCAACGACAAGCACATCGCAAGTCAACGAGGCACCGCCATTAACCACAAATGTCCCGCTGGCGCTGAATGTATGAATGCGATAATTTCCATCCATCGTGATATCGCCCCCCGTGGCTTCCACGGCGCCATTCGTGCTCGAAGGGTAACCAATGTTCAGTTCACCATAGATCGTTGCATTCGTCGTCACAATCAGGTTATCCACTGTTAGAACCCCATCCGCCCAGGCCGGGCCAGGGAAGCGGAGAGCGGAAAGCAGAGAGTACGAGATTAAGAATGTGATTGTTTTCTTTGTCATGGTTGCTTCTCCTTAGTTCTTTTTTTGTAACTACTCACCACGGATTACACGGATATCACTGATTTTCATGTTTCTGTATCCGTGACATCAGTGCCATCCGTGGTAAAAAGGCCCGTCTGGTATGCGTTGGTACGCCTGCCTGAGCAGTTACTTTTTTTTACAACTTGCCACGCGTTACGCGGGGTTGAACGTTTCCTTTGACTTACAATTTTACCCGACCTTCGATGACCACCCTAAAATGCTTTCCACGCAGATCGAGGTCTTCACCATAAGCGCCCGACTTGATAATCAGCGTGTGCGCGCCATCGCGATCCACCGCCGCCAGGCCTTCGCTGATCGTCTTTTTCGGACCATCATTGCCACGCACCTCCGGCGCGCGCCCTGTGAGCATAGGGCTGCCAATCGCCTTATCCACGAAAATGCGGCCGGTCGGCGCGCTCGTGCCGCCATCCGTATCGTTGGTGCTGCCGCCCCCACCGCCCCCGCCCGGGAAGGGCAAGCCATTAGTGCCATTACTGAACATCCATTGGGCATAGTCGCTCACGCCATTGCCATCCGTATCCACGGCATAGTCGGAGGTGTGATAAACAGAAGATCGTTCGGTTTCGGCATCAAGGCCGTCGAAATCTTCATCTATGTAAAGCATTCCCCTATAAACCATTACGACTGCATTTCCATCAGGCGCCCAATCGTTGGTTGACGACGCGCCGGGCGCGCGCTCCACCCGCAAGCGAATGATGGTGGCATCAGGAAACTGCGCGGTCGGCACGGCAAGATAAACCACGTCTTCCGCATTGCTTCCGCCCAGCAGATTACCGTAAAGGTCTGCCGCGATGACCTCGGAGTTAGTAGTCAGCAAGTCGGCATGCAGCCCCAGCGCAGCCTGGGACTGATCCCAATAATGAATGGCATAAACCAGGTTGTTAGTCAGCAGCAGCCTATCCAGGGCCACGTCCAGGCTTGGCATCTCCTCGATTTCAGCGTAAGCGATCCACGCGGATTGCGTCGTGGCGGCATCCACATACCATGCGCCGCCCTGCTTTTTTGCCCACAGTAAAAAATCCGGATGAGCGTAGTCGTAGTAGTCCCTGATCGTGAAGCGCGGCCAGCCCCATTGGATATACGCCCGGCTGATGGCGCCGCTTTCCGTTTCCGCATGGTCAAAAATTAAATCGCGATCCGTGTCGGGCGAAAAGGGATCGGTTAAAATTCTGCTCTCTTCAAGATTGGAAAGCAAATCGCCGTCATAATTTTGAGCCGCATCGGCCGGGTTGGTGGGATTTAGGCCATAAAATATTTCGTAGTCGTCCGGCATCCTGTCGCCATCGCTATCGTTGAACCCAATTCCGATATTATCGGAACCCGTCAGGCCCCCGACCAGAAGGACGCTCAACACGAGAGCAACTGCCAGATACATTTGCCTGCTGAAGTCCGACCGCCAATTTTTCATACGCTACTTGCTCCTCTCATTGCGGCAAATAAATCCCAATGGGAATCAAAGTCCATTTCTCTGCGAGGTGAAAAATGAAGAGAAAAGAAAAAACCGCCGGCAAGCAAGGCCAGCGGGAAGGAAGCCCAACCAGAAGAAGAAGCTTGACTTCGGGCTATGGACTGTAGGCTGTAAACTGAGGACTGAGGACTGAGGCGGTTGCTTGGCCAATAAAAGCAGCTACTCGGCCTCGGCTGCGCCAACCTGCTGCCTGCCACAAGCTTAGCTACCATCAGAGCTACCCCATTTTCCGGCCGAAATAAGCAATAAATGCCCAAATCCGGACATCAATTTACCAGTTCTCTAATTCGTGTCAACACCTATTTCATTTTTTTTGGCAACAGATGGGAATCAAGGCATTTCTAAAATTTCTGGACAGGGTTTCGCTTTCGTGCAAAACTTTACCCAATTCGTTTATCAGTCCCCACCACTGGGCAAATCTGAGCCAGGATGAAAAAACACTTTCGGGTAACCATTGACCGCGAGCTGTGTAAAGGCTGCGAGCTCTGCATCGGCGTCTGCCCCCTGCAACTGCTGAGCATGACCGCCACGCTGAATCGCAAAGGCTATCACGCGGCGGAAACTTCCCGCGCCAAGGAGTGCTCAGGTTGCCTGAAATGCGCCCGGATGTGCCCTGAGGCGGTCATCGAAATATGGAACGAACAATAAAAAACCACGGCGCCGCCAAGCCTAAGCGCGTGTTGATGATGGGCAATGAAGCCGCCGCTGAGGCCGCCATCCGCGCCGGCTGCCAATGCTATTTCGGCTATCCGATTACGCCGCAGAACGAGCTCATCGCCTACATGGCCAAGCACATGCCGGAGCGTGGCCGCGTGTTTATTCAGGCGGAAAGCGAATTGGCCGCCATCAGCATGGTGTTCGGCGCGTCGCTGGCCGGGGCGCGCTCCATGACCAGTTCTTCCAGCCCGGGCATCAGCCTGAAGCAGGAGGGCATTTCCTATCTGGCCGGCTGCCAATTGCCCGCGGTGATCATTAACGTCCAGCGCGGCGGCCCCGGCCTGGGCAGTATTGATCCGGCGCAGGGCGACTATTTCCAGGCCACCAAGGGCGGCGGCCACGGAGATTACCGGATCATCGTGCTGGCACCGGCTTCCGTCCAGGAAATGTACGATATGACCATGCAAGCCTTTCACCTGGCCGACCAGTACCGCATCCCGGTCATGATCCTAGCCGATGGGCGGGTAGGCCAGATGATGGAACCAATTAAGCTGCACGAAGATCCGCAGAGCGCGCCCGCCGCCAAGCCGTGGGCGCTGACCGGCGCCAAGGGCCGCGAGCCCCAATGCATCCGTTCGCTTTTTCTGGAAGAGGGGAGCCTGGAAAAACATAACCTCGCCCTGCAAAGGCGCTATCGCCAGATTGCCGCGGCCGAAACGAAAGCGGAGGAAACGGATACTACCGACTGTGAATGGCTGATCGCCGCCTGGGGCACTTGTGCCCGGATCAGCAAAGGGGCCATTCAGAAAGCGCGCGCGCGGGGCATCAAAGTCGGCCTGCTGCGCCCACTTACCCTCTGGCCGTTTCCCTGCGAGCCCCTGGCGCGCCTGGGAACCCAGGTCAAGGCGGTGCTGGTCGTGGAAATGAACTGCGGTCAGATGCTCGAAGATGTGCGCCTGGCGCTGAACGGCAAAGTACCGGTCCATTTCAGCGGCTATCCCGGCGGCCGCGTGCCGACCGAAACCGATGTATTAAGCGCTTTAACGGCCCTGTGTAGCTAATGAAAAAAACCGCAAGCGGTTATCAACGCCCGGCTTCGCTGATCAAGGCGCCGATGCACTACTGCGCCGGTTGCGGGCACAGCACCGTCCACAAACTGATGGCCGAAGTGATGGACGAACTGGAGATCCGCGAGCGCACCATCGGCGTGGCTCCGGTGGGCTGCGCCGTGTTGGCCTATTTTTACCTGAGGTGCGACATAGCCGAAGCCGCCCATGGCCGGACTCCCGCCGTCGCCACCGGCATCAAGCGCGCCTTGCCCGACCGCATCGTATTCAGCTATCAAGGCGATGGCGACCTGGCGGCCATCGGCCTGGCCGAAACCATCCACACCGCCAATCGCGGCGAGCATATTACCGTCGTCTTTATCAACAACACCGTTTATGGCATGACCGGCGGTCAGATGGCGCCTACCACGTTAGTGGGCCAGGTCACGGCCACCTCGCCGGCCGGGCGCCAGAGCGCCACGATGGGCGGCCCGATCCGCATGTGCGAATTGCTGAACACACTTGACTCGCCCTACTACATTGAGCGGGTGGCCCTTGACAGCCATGAGGGTGTCCTCGCCACTAAAAAGGCGCTGCTCAGGGCCTTTCAGGTCCAGGTGGCGGGTAAAGGCTATAGCTTCGTGGAAATCCTGTCGGCCTGTCCAACCTATTTTCGACGCTCGCCGCTGAAGTCCTGGGAGTTTGTCGGCCGGGAAATGGCCAAGCAGTTTCCCGTGCGGATTTTCCGGAAAGAGGGGGTGCCGCTCCATGCATGAACGGATCCTTATCGCCGGATCAGGCGGGCAGGGCATCGTCTCGCTGGGCAAACTGCTGGCGGGGTTAGCCGCGGAAACCATTCCCTACGTTACGTTCTTCCCCGCCTATGGCGCCGAAGTCCGCGGCGGCACATCCAATTGCCAGATCATTCTTTCGGCAAATGAAATCGCGGCGCCCATCGCCGAAACGTTTGATTCCATCCTGGTTATGAATCAGCAAAGCGCTGAGCGGTTCATGCCGGCGCTCGCTAAAGACGGCCTAGCCGTCATCAATCAGTCGCTGTGCGACGTCCCCGCGCGGGGCGACTGCGTGCCGATCCCCGCCACGGAAATTGCCGATCGCCTGGGAAATACCAAAGCGGCTAACTTTGTAATGCTGGGCGCCTGGCTGAAACGCAAACCACTGATTACCCCGCGCGCCGTTGAAGACGCCATAACGGCTCATTTTCGCGGCGCCGCGCCGGCCCTGATCACCATCAATATCCAGGCCTTCCGCGCCGGCTTGGGCCAATCGAGTTGATCAGGGCGCCAAATGACGCAGTAGAGTCCCGATGCACCGGACGATCGGGACACACTGTCCGTCAGCTGACGGACTGCCCTGAAGTGTGCCGAGTCCGCGAGGCTCTACTTCAGGGCGCTTTGGTGGCGATTTCCTTGCGGAGTTTTTCAATGAGCGACGAGGTCGGATCAACGTTATTGATAAACACTACCATGCGCTTCGCCTGCTTGATGTTCCTGTTTTTCAGGTAGATTTGTCCGGCCTTATAGGCATAGTCGCAGGCTTTGTCGGAATCGCCTTTGTTGCTGTAGCCGAACGCAATGTTGTAATAAGCGCCCGCCGCCGTGTCATCCAGTCTGACGGTTTTCTTGAATTCGGCAATGGCGCCATCAATGTCGCCCGCATCAAATTTCTGGATACCAGCCTGATTATGCTGGTCGGCTTCTTGCCTGGTCGAGGTCAACGCGCTGTTCGCCTTGGTGGCCTTGGCTTTATCCGCGCTTACGGCTGAGGCTCTCAGGCCCTGGCCGAGCTCGGGCAGGCCGGCTTCTGCTGCGCCCCCGGCCGCGGTTATGCTCATTTTCTCCGTGGTAGGCTCGCCTTCCGGTTTAACGGCCTTTTGCTTGGCCGCCAATTGCATCTGACGATCCAATTCCTTGGCCAGGGCGGCGTTCTTCTCGGCCACGGCCTTGAGCTGATCGCTCAATTCCCGGTTTTGCCTGGCAAGGGCCTCCTCTTTGGACGCTGTCTCGGCCGCGCGTTTCTCCGCTTGCTTACGCAGCTCCTGTTCGCGTTCAAGGCCGGTCTGCGCTTGCGCTATTGCTTTAAGTTGCTCAAGCCTGGCAGTGTGTTGCTGTTCCAGTTCCATCAATTGGCTCTTCAGCGCGGTCTGCTCCTTCTCCAGCGCCAGCTTGCTCTGCTCCTCCTTTTCCGCTTTCGCCACCGATTCCTTACGCGCTTTCTGCTCTTTGCTTAATTCCGCCTGGAGATCTTTCAGCGTCCGGGCCTGTTTGGCCTGTTTATCCAGTTGATCCGTGAGGTCCTTGATCTTGCGCTGTAAATCCGCGGTCTCCTGTTGATCCGCTGCCTGCGCGGCAACTGTGCTGGCCAGTTTCGCTTCGACTTCGCTGCGGGCTTGTTTTTCTTTAGCCAGCTTGGTCTGCAACTGTTTCAGCGCCTGTGGTTGATCGGCCCCTGCTTTAGCCTGCTTTTCCAGTTCGGCCACGAGTTCATGCAAGACTGCCTTCTCTTTCTCCGCGGCCGCTATTTCCGCCTTGCCCTTTTCTAATTTCGCAAAAGCCGCCGCGTGAGCCTCTGCTTCCTTCGCCACCTCGGCCTTAACCTGCTCAATCGCGCCGGCTTGTTCTTTCAAAACATTGAGGTTGGTCTGCACACCGGAGAGCCGGGCGTTGAAAACTTCTATGGCCTTCTCAAGCTCCGCGCGCTCGACCGTTACCCGTTCCACCTCGCGCTCCGCCTCTATCCGCCCCTTGCGCAGCTCCGCTAATTCCCCGCGTAACTGCTCCATATCCGCTGCCTGCTTGCGCAAAACCTTTGAACGCTCACCCTCTTCAACCAGCTTCTGCTTCAACCCGGCCATCACCTGCGCCACGGCCGCCTGCTCCTCCCTGGCTTTAGCCAACCGGGCTTCCGCTTCCTCGCGCGAGAGTTTCTCCCGCGCTAACTCCGCCTGAAGCTCCTTCGCATCTTCCTGCGCCTTCAGATCCTCCGCCACTTGCCGCGAGCGCTCCTCCACCTGCGCCTGTAGACTTGCGCGCTCATCTTTAGTCGCCTGCAATGCCTCGCGCGCTTGCGTCTCGGACTTGGCCAAACCTTCCCGCCGCTCCTTCTCCTTGCTAATTTCTTCCTGCAACCCCTGCAATTGTTTCGCCTGCTCCCGCGTAGTTGAGGCCTTCTGAGAAACGTCTGCCAGTTCGGCCTTAAGCTTAGTAACCTCCGCCTCTGCCGCCGACTTGGCCGCACCGGCCTGCTGCAGGGCAACCTCGTGCTCGGCGCTCAGCTTGCGCAGCTCGGCCAACTTGGCCTGCAACTCGGCCGTAGCTTTGCCTTCCTGCTCCAGCGTCTCCAACCCTTTCGCGGCAGCCGCCAGCTTGTCCTTTAACCCCGCAATGGCTTCCTCGGCCTGGGCGCGAGCTTGCACCACCTCGGCCGCGCGAGCTTGTGACTCTGCCCGCGCCTGACGAATGGCCGTCAATTCCGTCTCAAGCTGCTTAGCCTGTTCCTGTTGTTTGCCGCCCGCGCCTAAACGCTTCTCCTCCCCGGCCAGCCGCGCCTGCAAGGCTTCTTTCTCCTTCTCGACAGCCGCTATTTCCGCCTTGCCTTTCGCGAGCTGCTCCAGGGCCGTGGCGCGCGCGGCTTTCTCCTTCGCCACCTCGGCGCGCACCTGCTCAATCGCCCCAGCTTGTTCTTTCAAAACATTGAGATTGGTCTGCACACCGGAGAGCCGGGCATTGAAAACTTCTATGGCCTTCTCAAGCTCCGCGCGCTCGACAGTTACATGCTCCGCCTCGCGCTCCGCCTCCACCCGCCCCTTGCGCAGCTCCGCTAATTCCCCGCGTAACTGCTCCATATCCGCTGCCTGCTTGCGCAAAACCTTTGAACGCTCACCCTCTTCAACCAGCTTCTGCTTCAACCCGGCCACACCGCGGCCGCGGCCGCCTGCTCCTCCCTGGCTTTGGCCAACCGGGCTTCCGCTTCCCCGCGCGAGAGTTTCTCCCGCGCTAACTCCACCGACAACTCCTCGGCACCCTTCTCCGCCTTCATACCCTCCGCCGTCCGCCGCGAGCGCTCCGCTACCTCCGCCTGTAGACTTGCGCGCTCTTTCTCCGTCGCCTGCAATGCCTCGCGCGCTTGCGTTTCGGACTTGGCCAAACCTTCCCGCCGCTCCTTCTCCTTGCTAATTTCTTCCTGCAACCCCTGCAATTGTTTCGCCTGCTCCCGCGCAGTCCCGGCCTTCTGCGAAGCCTCGGAGAGTTTCGCCTTGAGCTCCGTGACCTGCTGCTCGGCCGCCGTTCGGGCGGCGCCGGCCTGCTGCAGGGCAACCTCATGCTCGGCGCTCAGCTTGCGCAGTTCGGCCAGCTTGGCCTGCAACTCGGCAGTAGCTTTGCCTTCCTGCTCCAGCGTCGCCAACTCTTTCGCGGCAGCCGCCAGCTTGTCCTTTAACCCCGCAATGGCTTCCTCGGCCCGGGCGCGCGCTTGCACCACCTCGGCCGCGCGCGCTTGTGACTCTGCCCGTGCCTGACGAATGGCCGTCAATTCCGCCTCAAGCTGCTTAGCCTGTTCCCGCTGCTGGGCGCCCGCGCCTAAACGCTTCTCCTCCCCGGCCAGCCGCGCCTGCAAGGCTTCTTTCTCTTTTTCAACATCAGTGATCGCCGCCTTGCCTTTCGCGAATTGTTTCAGGGCCGCGGCGCGCGCGGCTTTCTCCTTCGCCATCTCGGCGCGCACCTGCTCAATCGCCCCAGCTTGTTCTTTCAAAACATTGAGGTTGGTCTGCACACCGGAGAGCCGGGCGTTGAAAACTTCTATGGCCTTCTCAAGCTCCGCGCGCTCGACCGTTACCCGTTCCACCTCGCGCTCCGCCTCTACCCGCCCCTTGCGTAGTTCCGCCAGTTCCCTGTCTAACCGCTCCAAATCCGCTGCCTGCTTGCGGAAAACTTTTAAGCGCTCATTCTCCTCCACCAGCTTTTGCTTAAGCCCCGCCATCAGCTCGGCCACTGCTGCCTGCGCCCGTTTCGCCTCGGCCAGCCGTTCTTCGGCTTGCCCTTTGCGGCTTGCTTCTTCAGCTATTGTCCCCTGCAGGTCTACCGCAACCTTAAGCGCGGCGCGCAGTTCGTTAAGCGCAGCATCTACCGCCTGGGCTTTAGCATTTAAGGTTGGCAGAATTTCCGCCTGGCGGGATGCAACTGCGTCCGAGGGCTCCGTGGCGGCGAAGGCTGACGCGCCCATCAGCAGGCAGATCAGACCACCGATAGGCATTAGCGCCTTAAACACGAGCAACCGCCATGAAAAACAAGATGGATAACCACGCGCAGCGCGTGGCAAGCCACGGACTCGTCCCGCGCTTCGCGAGATAGCACGGATAACACTGATTGTTGTGACGGTCGCCAGGCGACCGTCAACGGCCCTATCCGTGAAATCCGTGTAATCAGTGGTAATTTTTGGGTTGCGGGCACAGCCCCGCATTGGGACAAGCTGGTTTGGGCGATTATATTTCATTGCCACTCCTAATATAGATGTAGGCAAACGGCTCGGCGAATCCGCAACAACCGGCACCCCCGGCAGGACTCGAACCTGCGGCCATCGGATTAGAAATCCGATGCTCTGTCCACCTGAGCTACGGGGGTAATTTAGGTGTTTGCCTGTTTCATTTCAATAGCCGATTTGCGATTAATATGCAACGGTAGAATCGTTGGAAAATTGGTTTGGCCTTGACCCGAATGGCGCTAAGTTAAGCCTTTTTGAGAAAAATCCATGCGATTGTAGACGGCCCCCGCCTTGCGGGGCAAGCTCGGTGCCTGCCACGCTTTAGCGTGGAGGCCGTTTCTGCGAAAGTTACGGGGGCACCGCCCCCGTCTACAGGGGAAAATGTCGTTATCTTAGCGCCATTCGTCTTGACCCAGAGCAGGCAAAGTGGCTACAGTATTCTTGTAAAGCGAAATATCCGTATGCGAACCCCATTGAAAACCATCCATAAAATAATCCACGGCGACAGCAGGCAAATGAACCTTTTGGCTGACCAATCGGTTCATCTGGTTATTACGTCGCCGCCCTACTGGCAATTGAAAGACTATGGAACGGAAAATCAAATCGGCTTTAATGAAAGCTATGAAAGTTATATCAACAATCTGAATCTCGCCTGGAAGGAGTGCCACCGGGTATTACACCCCGGCTGCCGACTTTGCGTTAATATCGGCGACCAGTTCGCCCGGGCAGTTTATTATGGACGGTATAAGGTCATTCCAATCAGAACCGAAATAATCAAATTCTGTGAAACTATAGGCTTTGACTATATGGGGGCGGTCATCTGGCAGAAAGTTACCACCTGCAATACAACCGGCGGCGCCACCATAATGGGCAGCTTCCCCTATCCCCGCAACGGAATTTTGAAGCTTGATTATGAATTCATCCTGCTTTTCAAAAAACCCGGTATTGCTCCAGCGCCGACTAAGGAGCAAAAAGAACTTTCAAAAATAACAAAAGACGAGTGGAATGCTTATTTCTCAGGGCATTGGCATCTTGCCGGGGCAAAGCAGGACGGCCACATCGCCATGTTTCCAGAAGAATTGCCCGCCCGCCTGATAAAAATGTTTTCGTTTTCCGGCGAGACGGTTTTAGACCCTTTTCTCGGCAGCGGGACAACCGCGCTCGCCGCCCGCAATTTGGGCCGCAATTCCGTCGGCTATGAAATCAACGGCGGCTTTATTTCAATAATTAAAGACAAGCTGAATATCGGTCAAGCCGACCTTGCCGCTACAGAATATCTTTTTCTAAATGACAGCGGTTCATGCCATAGCAGATCCGCTTGTGGCGGAAAGACCGACCTGAATAAAGAAATCGAAAAGCTGCCCTATATCTTCAAAGACCCTCATCAACTCGACAAGAAGATAGACCCCAAGAAACTTCAATTCGGCTCAATAATTGATAAAGACAGCGGCGATAGAGAAGTCTACCATTCCGTAAAAGAAGTAATTAGTCCTGAGTTGGTGAAATTAGACAACGATTTGGTTGTTCGGCTTATCGGCGTAAAGGAAAAAGAGGCGACGAATGGACAAGCCATTAGATTTCTGGTCGAAAAAACAAAGGGTCAGCAGGTATTCATGAAGTTTGACAACCAGAAATACGATTCCGGGAACAACCTGCTTTGCTATCTCTACCTTAAGAACAAGACCTTCATAAATGCCCATATAATCAGGGAAGGTTTGGCGGACGTTGACGCTTTAACTGACTTCAAATACAAAAACAAATTCTTAAACCTGCAAAGGCACTAAAATGGTTAAAACTCAAAAATATTCCATGGAATTTGGCAAAAAAGAAAAAGTGCTGAATTATGCCTGCCAAACTTATCAGTTATCAAGGCCCAATAAAGTCGGCGCGGTGATGGCTCTTATAAGGGTATGCCAGCCAAAGACAATTCAAGAATGGGAACAATGGTATTTTGAGAAGGCGTATACGGATGGAAAGACTCCGGTAAAAATTACGAAAGAAGTTTTGCGGGAGCTTGGAGAGAGACTACACGTTAAAATAACGGAAATCGTTATCCCTGAATGGCAAGAGGCTTTTAAGAATTTGACCCTGCAAGATTGTGTTGATTATATTTCTAATCTAACGATTCGGAGAACGTATGATGGCTATGTCCGTGAGAAATCGGTCGTAACAGATAATATTGCCAAGAAGTTCCCGATGGTTAAGTTCGAAGAATCTGACCCGGAACTTGATCATGCGGGCGATATAGACTATTTAGGACATGTAGGCTCCAAGGCGTTTGGTATTCAAATTAAGCCGGTCACTGCAAAGGCGAATTTTGGTAATTATTCAGCGACGGAGAGAATGAAAGCAAGTTTCCGCGATTTTGAGGCGAAATACGAAGGTAAAGTTTTTGTTGTCTTTAGCGTAGATGACGAGATAAAAAACACAGAAGTGCTTGAGGCTATAGAGAAGGAAATATCTCGTTTGCGTAAAAAGTGAAGCGTAAATTTATAGGCACGTGCCATCCGGGCTACGCCGGAGCGGCTTCGCCAAGGCAAGAACTGTCCGACTTGCCTGCCAGCAGGCAGAAAACCATGCCAATTCGCCGCAGCAAATCAGGGCAAATGGGCGCCTGTTAATCAATGGTTCGACGTGAAAGTTTAGCGTTAACATGCTCAACAACCCTATCGTATGGTTTGCCATTGGTGCTGTGGCCATCGGAATTGTCTACACCTTGATTGTGCATATCTTTGCGAAGGATCAACGCTGGAATTGGTGGCACAGATTGACATCCACACTGATTTCGGTTCTTCTCGGTGTCATCGTTGCAGTCAGTATCTTCCGTTTTCAAAGCGAATTCAACCGTCAGCAGACTCACAACCGACTCCTGTCCCTTCTGCGATCCGAACTCGCCGATTCCTACCGGTATCTGACAGTGAATAACAATAACCTGGATGTCAAATGCGTAGATACGAATTTCGTTTTTCAACTTTTCGTTCTCCAACCAATCATTCTGGAAGAAGCGGCACGAAGCGGCCTCTTCACGGAGGTGCAAACCGAGAATATGCTTGGAGTTGCCAAGAAGATGAATATCCGCAATCAGAAACTTGATTTCCTTTGCTCCATGTTGGCACAAGGAGGACTGAAGCAAACCCCAGACGAACAGGTTCTCTTCCAAGATAGAATACGCACGATGTGGGTCCAGATCGAGTGGACGCGGTCCGGTCTCACGAATGACATAGACCTTCTTGACCAGCAGCTTGGGTTAAAGTTCACTCGAAGAACAAAATAGAAAATATGTCGCTGACCGCATGGCATGCATACGACGTCGTAAAGCGCCGCGCATGATAGCCGACGTTAGCCTCCCAACTTTCAACCTGGAGTTGGCACGTCACTATGATAAATCAGGGTAAGTGACCGCTTGCCAGGCGACACGGCAACCCGGTGACGGATCATGCCAGCGCCATTGGGGACTAACGTTCGACGTAACCGGCCGGCAACGGGGCGTAGCCTAACACTTCCTCCGCGTGGACATGTTCCAGCAGCGTGTCCACGGCATGGACACGTTTCCGCGACGTGTCCAAACCGGGGCTGGATTTCGACACGTTCTCGG
>JACPGN010000017.1 GCA_016182435.1 Lentisphaerota bacterium
ACTCCTGGCTTTTAAGCCAGTCGGCGAATTGCCTGGCGTTGGCCGCTTGGGTGGCGTCCGTTGCCAGGCGATGGAGCGGCGGAGTTGACATTACCACGAAGAGGCGATCCGGATGCTGGTCGAACACGTCCCGCATCGCCAGGTACCAGGTCTTATACTGGCCCAGGGTGGCGGCGTCGGGAATATTGGAAACCGGGAAACATGATTTGAAGGCAATGACCTGGTGGTTGGCAATTATGGTGTTGCGGCAGACGACCGCATCGTTCGCCACCGATGTCCAGAGATAATAGAGCCCATCCGGATCGGTGTTGTCATTGGGGATATTGTAGCTTGACCCGGTGAATTCACCCTCCGGGTTCCGGAGGCCGGCATCGTTATAGCCTTGATCCCAGAAGGCGAAGGCCGTTCCGTGCGCGGCGTTGTAACTCGCGATCGTGGCGCGCATGCCGCCGCCGATTATTCCATCGCCGGTGGAATGATGGAGAAAGAAAAGGTTGTTAAGCGTGGCGGACCGGGCCGGGATAATGATCATAAACAGCGCCGGAACAACAAGGACATATTTCAGCCAACTATAATGGATGTTGAACATAATGCCTCCTTGGTTGATATCTTTCTTTTCATAGACCCGGGATTGTCAGCGTTGTGGTCCAGAGGTAGTAGGCATCGGTCCGGCCCGCTGGGGCGGCCGCGAAATACAGGGTGTATGTGTCAGGCTGGATGGCCGAGATCGGGATTCCTCCGCCAAACGTCACCGCCACCGGGTCCAGAACGCTTGCCTGCACCGGGACGAGACCTTCTGCCATGGGTTGAAATGCGCCGTCCGGCCGTAGAATGTAAATGGTCGCCGGATCATCCGCGGCGGAATAACCGAAATACATGTCTACCGGCGTCATGAACTGGTAGATCGAGATGGCGATGGCCAGTTCGTTGCCGTTGGTGGCGACCGGACCCAGACCGACCGGTCGGGCATCCGCCGGGGTGGCGCTACGGGACGGGGTAACCACGGGGGTGCAAGCGAAGGTGGTCTGCCCCATCGGAATATCCATGATCGGGTTGGACTGGGGATAGGCCAACCAGGCAAGTAGGTACAGCGTAAAGTCCCAATCCGAACCCCTGTCGTTAAGTTGGTCTTCCCCGGACAGGGTGACACCGTCACGGGCGGAGTCCTCCTCGATTTCCGGGTGTGGCCCCGACAGGACCACCCGGCCGGACCCGTATGGGAACGCGACGATCCCTGGCCGACCGTGGCTGGCGAACGAGGCGAGAACCGTGACAGGGTATTGCTCGAACCCAACGAAACTGGGCCCACCGAGGAAAATAACATCTTCGGTGTACGGAACCGTTTTATACCGGCGGAGAATACTGTTGGCAGCGGTGAAGTTTAACGTCGTCATGGTCCAGTTGCCGGCGTAGTAGTCGGCGATGCTGTCCAAGTCGCCCATGGCGGAACCCGGGAATAGGTCCAGGTCATAACCGGCATCGTCGTCATACACCTTGTCGCCCCAGCTTACGGTATCGCACGCGAAATAGGCTCCGGCGCAGATCCCGAAGTACGCGCCACCGGATTGGACAAACGCGCGGATGCGGTCCTTGCCGGTCCGGTTGATCCAGTAATTGTAATAGGGAGCGTATCCGCCGGGCATCAGGATGATCTTGTACAGGCTGGAAAACTCCTGGAGGGACGTGTCCATGTCCCAGTAATCGATTTCCTCGTAAGAGAGCCCGATGGTCACCAGCATGTTCCGGATGGCCGTTAAACCGTCCTGCCATGCGCCCTTGAAATACGGCGCGGTCGTGTCGTTGTACAACGCGACATCCGCGCCGTGCAGGGCTTGGCCCGCTCCGGCGAACCCGCAGAGGAGCGGCGCAGCCAGCAGGAGCGGAAAGTACCGCCCCCGCGCCGCCCAACAGCGCCGTCCCGGCCGCGGCGGCGCAGGCTTGTCGGAATTCGTCATGCGAACAGATCCTTAATGCTCAGGTCGGCATCGCCTGATGCCACCTGCCTGCCCAAGCGTCGGCCAGGGCAAATGGCCAGTAGCTTACCCCCACGCCCCCGAGTGCAACAGGAAAAAAAGTCAATTAGGGTCGTGTCTAAATCAGTCGTTTCTCAACAGCCACTTTAGACATGACCTCAATGACCCTGACGCGCTTGACAACTATTGCGCGCCTGCTATATTAAAAACAAAAAACATATGAGGACCTGTTATGCAACTAACCCGAAATAACGCTCGGCTTAAGCCCCCGTCCAGGCGAGTTCTGGCTATGCTGGTCGCCAGTATGGCCACCACCGGCTTTTTGGTTCCCCGCTCTGCGGTCGCAATCGAGTTCGAAACCACGGTCTGGAACAAATACAATAATGCTACTTCGGCCCCCTCGGACACGATTTCGACCGATGGCCGTATTCCTCTCGGCACCGCCGGTAAAGGCGATGTCATTGGTACTGTCTCCTCAGCCGTAATTAAGGATGGGAACACCTACAAAATGTGGTACTCAGGACGTGACACCGCCAACTGGCGGATTTATTACGCAACTTCGCCGGATGGACTGGACTGGACCAAATATAGTAATGATATTCCGGCCAACTCGGACACGACTTCGACCGCCGGACGTATCCCCCTCGGCACCGCCGGTAAAGGCGATAACGTACATGTTTCATACCCAGCCGTAATTAAGGATGGGAACATTTACAAAATGTGGTACTCGGGATATGACAGCGCCAACTGGCGGATTTATTACGCAACTTCGTCGAATGGACTGGACTGGACCAAATATAGCAATGCTGTTCCGGCCAACTCGGACACGACTTCGACCGCCGGCCGTATTCCCCGCGGCAACGACGGTAAAGGCGATGACAGGGACACCTACACCCCAACCGTGATTCAGGAAGATGCGAACACTTACAAAATGTGGTACTCGGGACATGACGGCACAAACCAGCGGATTTATTACGCAACTTCGTCGAATGGACTGGACTGGACCAAATATAGCAATGCTGTTCCGACCAACTCGGACACGACTTCGACCGCCGGCCGTATTCCCCGCGGCACCAGCGGTAAAGGCGATGACTATTATGTTGGATACCAAACCGTAATTAAGGATGAGAGCACTTACAAAATGTGGTACTCGGGATATAACAGCGCCAATTATCGCATCTATCATGCGACTTCGCTCGATGGATTGACCTGGACTAAATATAATAATACTATTCCGACCAACTCGGACACGACTTCGACCGCCGGCCGTATTCCCATCGGCACCAGCGGTAAAGGCGATGACGTATATGTTTATGCCGTAACCGTAATTAAGGATGGGAGCACTTACAAAATGTGGTATGGTGGCTACGATGGTGGCACCAATCGCATTTACCATGCCAGAAGTGTATCACCCGCCGGTACATTTATCATATTTCATTAGGATCAAGTAGAGTCGTGTCTAAATATTCAAGATTTGGAACACTTCATGGACGGTAGTTTTGATTGCGCGCTCTTGCTGACGACACCTTTCCATCCGCCGCACCGCTTCGCTGACCGGGCAGGGAGTTACCAGGGCACTTACAGTTTCCCGGCGAAATGGCAACGGCTGCTATGGCCCGGGCCGAGTTCGCGCTCTTCCGGCGCCTGCCGGCGGCAAAGCTCCTCGGCATAGGGGCAGCGGGGATGGAATGAACAACCCTCCACGGAAGCAGTGACGCTCGGCACTTCGCCTTGCGCGACCGTTGAGCGCTCGCGCGCGGCGCGCAATCCTCTATCAATATCCGGCACGGCGTTCAGCAGCGCCCTGGTATAGGGATGCGCCGGATGCGCAAAAAGCTCATCTGCCTCGGCCGCCTCGACGATCCGGCCGAAATACATGACCAGCACCCGCTCGCACATGTAGCGCACCACGGCCAGGTCATGGGCAATAAAAAGATAGGCCAGGCCGCGCGAGAGCTGGAGGTCTTTAAGCAAGTTCAGGATTTGCGCCTGCACCGAAACATCCAGCGCCGAGACCGGCTCGTCGGCCACGATGAAAATTGGATCAAGGGCCAGGGCCCGGGCTATGCCCACGCGCTGGCGCTGGCCGCCGCTGAACTCGTGGGGGTAACGCTCGGCATAATCCGGTTCAAGCCCAACAGTCTGCAACAGGTCCCGCACCCGCTGCCGGCGTTCATCCCGGCGGCCTAGCCGGTGCACCGCCAGGCATTCTTCGATCGCCGCGCCAACCGCCAGGCGCGGATTGAGCGAGCCATAGGGATCTTGAAAAATCATTTGCGCGCGGCGCCGGTAGCGGAACAGGTCGCGACGGCCAAGCGCCAGGACATCCTGATTTTCAAACAGGATTTGCCCTTGCTTCGCCGGCGCCAGGCGCACCACGGCGTTGCCCAGCGTAGTCTTGCCGCAGCCGCTCTCGCCCACCAGGCCGACGCTTTCGCCCTGCGCCACCGTCAGCGAGACGCCGTCAACCGCGCGCACCTCGCGGCCATGACCCGCCTTGAACCGGACTTGCAGATCGGTTATTTCCAGAAGTGACATCGCACACCATGTTCCGCGGTTATCATCGTCTCCAGAGGGTCCTCGACCGAGCAGCGCTTCTGGGCTTTCGGGCATCGCGGATGAAAGGGACATCCCGAAGGCAAGCACCCTGGATTGGGCACGGCGCCCGGCAAAGGCCGGGCCATACGGGTCTTGCCGCCGCTCAAGCGCGGCACGGCGGCCATGAGTCCGCGCGTATAAGGATGCGCCGGCTGGAGCAGAACGTCCTGGGCCAACCCCCACTCCACGACGCGTCCGGCATACATGACGTTGACCCGCCGCGCCACGCCGGCCACCAGCGCCAGATTGTGAGTAATCAACAAGATCGCCATGCCGAGCTCGCCCTGCAAGTGCCTCAGCAGCTCGAGAATTTGGGCCTGGATGGTAACGTCCAGGGCGGTGGTAGGCTCATCGGCCACCAACAGGCGCGGACGGCAAGCCAGGGCCATGGCTATCATGACGCGCTGCTGCATGCCGCCGCTGAGCTCGTGGGGATACGCCCTGCGGCGGCGTTCGGGATCGCTCAAGCCGACCCGGTTCAGCAGCCGGATAACTTCCTCATGGACGGCAAGGTCCCGGCGATGCAGACGAAGCGCCTCGGCAATCTGCCAGCCGACCCGGAACACGGGATTGAGGGAAGTGGCCGGCTCCTGAAAGATATAAGCGATTTCCGCGCCGCGCATCTGGCGCAATTGCTTCTGATCAAAAGCCAGCACGTTGCGTCCGGCAAACCGGATACGGCCGCCGGCCACGTAACCGGGCGCGGCCACCAGGCGGGTCAGGGCCAGGGCGGTAACGCTCTTGCCGCAGCCGCTCTCGCCCACCAACGCGACGGTTTCGCCCGGCGCCACGGTGAACGACGCGCCGTTCACCGCCCGAATTGGCTCGATCCTCGTCCGGAAAAAGACGCTGAGATTATCCACATCGAGCAAATAATTTTCCAGAGCCATATGATTAAGCCTGCGGCAACTGTTCCATGTAGCCGCGGGCGTAAGCCCGTGGCCGCTGGAAGAATCCACGCCCTCACGGGCGCGGCTACCCGGACCAAGCCTATTTTGGATCGTGATGCGCCTTTTTGCGGCTATTATTCAACTGATCAACAATATCAGCGACTTCACTTAGCATCCGGACCAAAAAATCAGCCGGCGGATCGGGCCGCCGCGTGGTGAGGTTACTTTCCAGAAAGACCGTGGGCGCGCCGGCGCGCCGGCCGGCCTCGATATCATAGATATAGTCGCCCACGACCAGCAGCTCCGCCGGCGGCACACGCAGGCGGCGCGCGGCCAGCAGAACTCCTTCGGGGTCGGGCTTGGGACGCTCAACATGGTCGCGGGTAATGATGACGCTAAAATCAGCCAGGCGCGCGTGGGCAAAGTTCTTGAGCGCCGCAGCTATCGAGCCGCGAGAGTTGCGCGTGAGAATGCCCCGCCGAATGTGCCGCCGTTTGAGGAAGCGGAGGAGTTCCTCGGCGCCTTCATTCGGCCGGCTGCGCCGGGCCGCTTGCTCTTCAAACCGCTGCAGGATGCTCCAAGCCCGGCGCTGAGCGGCCGCTGGTTGCAGGCTCCCGATAAACTCCAGGATGGGCACGTCGCGCGGGCAGCGGATAGAGCGCTTAATCCCCGCGAAATCAATACTGCCCGGCAAGGTCAGCGTGCCGTCAAAATCAAATAAGACTGCGTGAATGGCATTCATCTGGCATCAACCAATAATGATTGCTCACTGTTCTAATGCGGGTTGGGCCCGCAACCCAAAGAATTAACCACTGATTACACGGATTTCACGGATGGTCAGACCGTTGACGGACGCCGAGCGGCCGTCAACAATCAGTGTTATCCGTGCCATCCGTGGTCAAAATCTTGTTTTTCATGACAGTTCCTCGTGATTGAGGTACTAATGTTCCGAAGTGCGCAAGCGCGGGTCGAGGGCATCGCGCAGGGCATCGCCCAGCAGGTTAAAGGCCAGCACAATGAAAAAAATCGCCGCGGTTACAAAAGTCATTTCCCACCAGATGCCCTGCCAGAGGCGCAGGCGGGAGTTGCTGATCATGATTCCCCAGGAAGGCTCGCCCTGCACGCCAATGCCCAGGAAGCTCATGAATACTTCCGTGGAGACGGCTGCGGGAAACCGCAGGGAAAAGGTGATGATCACAATGTGAAACACATTGGGCAAGATATGCCGGAACATGATACGCCAGGGAGAAAACCCGAGCGCCTGGGCCGCCCGGACATAAGGCTGGGCCTTGTGCTTGATTACTTCGCCGCGGATCAGCCGGCAGAGGTTGACCCAGGTGGTCAACCCAATGCCCAGATATACGCCCTGCAAGCCTTTGCCGACCACCATGGCAATGGCCAGGATAAAGAGCAACCCGGGGATGGATGAGAAAGTGGAATATAACCAGACAATGAAATCGTCGGTTTTGCCTCCGAAGTAACCGGCCAGGCAGCCGAAGAACACGCCAATCGGAATAGCGATGCACGAGGTGATGATGCCCACCTGGAAGGCAATCCGCGCGCCCTGAACCGTGCGCTGCAGCACGTCGCGCCCCAGGTTATCGGTGCCGAGCGGATGATGGGCCAGCGCGCGCACGCCGGAGCGGACCCGCGCGGCCAAACCAGGCGCCGCCGGAGAGCCAGGGGAATCGGTAACCAGGGAACCGGCTCCGGCTGGATCCGCGCCAGGACTGAGGGCAAACGGATGCCGGAACACGCTCGGCGGCAGATATTCCTCCTTCAAATTGGTCCGCTGGTAGCTCGGCGTGCTATCCTTCCAATGAAAATACCAGTAGACGCCTTCGCCATAGAGCGCCATGGCCAGGTAGAGCAAAATAATCCACAAGGACGCCATGGCCATCCGGTTACGGCGTAATTGGGCCCAAGCGTCCTGCCAGAGGGAGAGCGACTTAATGATTGAGTGATTCATTTCAATTTCATCCCAGCCGCACGCGCGGATCAACCAGGGCGTAACAGAGATCGGTCAGCAGGTTCGCCGCGACATACAGGATCGAGCCGATCAGCACGATGGCGCGAATGACATCCACGTCGGAATTGTTAAGGGCGTTAATGCCCATGTTGCCCAGTCCGGGGATGCCAAAGAATCCTTCCAGCAGCAGGCTGCCGGTATAGAGGAAGGGAATGGCGATTACCACATTGGTCAGAATCGGGATCATTGCATTTTTAAGGACATGCCGGAAGAGGAGCCCGGGGCGGCTTACGCCCTTGGCCAGAGCCGTGCGCACATAATCGCGGTACATTTCGTCCAGCATCACCGTGCGATAAAACCGGACCTCTACAC
>JACPGN010000187.1 GCA_016182435.1 Lentisphaerota bacterium
TGATTCGGCCTTGATATAAAATGGTTCCAGGTAGGCATCGAACCCTCCGAAATCGCCCTTTTGCGTTCTGAAATTGTAGCGCAGCTTGTTGCCCACCCAGACCTCGCTGCCGCGCTCGAAGGTCACGTTGCCTTCGGCCAAAACATCTAAGGTTTGCAGGTTGATAATGGCGTGGTCGCTGCGCAAGAACTCCAGGTCCTTGCGCACGCGCACCTTCCCGGTTCCAACCATCAGGTTTTTATCGCGATCATATTCCAGGCTGTCGGCTTTCACCTCGACGGGAGCAGGCGCGTGCCGGCGAATGGCCCGCGGATAAGCTTCCTCCAGGAGCAGTCGGTTCAGGTAGGCCAGACCTTCCCCCTCCGGCTTCCGCTCAATCAATTGCTTGGTTGGCTTGCTTAAGGTTACTTCGGCAAACCGCTCCTTATCATACAACAAAACCTCGCTCAGGATGACCTGGTTCAGGGTTGCAATCAGGATGTTGAGAATTGCGTTCGGGGGCGGCGTTTCGCCGACGTAGTCCAGCAGCTCCTGCCGCTGGGCGGGTTTGAGGCCCTCGCGCAGGTAGCGCGCGACGCCATCCTTGCCGGAACGCAGGCTGAGCGCCAGCTCGCGCGGCGCCAGCAGGTCGCCCCTCTCAAAGAAATAGGGTAGGGTCCAGACGGGTTCGATTTCATTGGAATAGGCGTCTTCCAGCAGTCGCCGGTTGAGCTTGGTTAGATCTGCCTGAGTCAGCTCCTTATCCAGCAGCTCCATGCTCCGCTCCGATAGCGCGACCTCGCTGAAGAGCTCTTCATCGAACAGGAGATCTTCGCGCATCACCAGGTTGAGATCGGCCAGCACGGCCTCGAGCAGTTCAGGGGAAGGCGCGCTGCCGGAGTGGTATTCGGCCAGTAACCCCCGCGTGGCGGGAGCGCAGGCATCCTGCAAGCAATCCGAAACCGGGTCGGCCGCGTCACGGAGCTTGAGCAATAGACCCGCAGCATCCGTCAACTGATCGCTCTTCAGCAGCCAGAGCACCACCTCCGGCGCGTCCGGCGGCATGGCGAGCGCCTGGGCCGGTAGCGCCGGCATCAATGCCCAGGAACAGATTGCTATACAGAGCGTCATAAGTAATGCAGCATGATCTCTTGGTAGGGACGGCTCGCCGAGCCGTCCGCGGCGTCCCGCTCTCAAGAGGTCGGGACGCCCTACCATGTGATGCTGTGGCATTATTGTCGCCATGTATAAACGAACCTGCCATCTGAGTGCCATGCTTCGATTTCCTGAAGTATCATGATGTTTTTTCATGCTCCGCGTTGGCATACAACTCCGCGCCGGTGGCGGCGTTGACAATCGTGATTTCTTCCATGTGCCAGGCGCTTTCCGCGCGGAAGCTGAGGCGTCCTTTAAACTTCTCCTGCATGTCCAGGAGCAGCGCCTCATCTTCCTCGCGCAGCCGCTTGAGGATGGTCGGGTTGACCGTGATGCGCAGCTCGGGCACTTCCTTATTTTCCAACTGGTACTTGCGCAGGATCGCCAGAATCTGACGCTGGATTTCCACGCTCATATTGAGCGGCGACTTTACGCTGCCCCGCCCGTGGCAGTAGGGACAATCCACGTACAAGGTGGATTCGATGCTTTCCGCCACGCGCTGGCGCGTCATTTCCAGGATACCCAGGGGAGAAACCGGCAGCACTTTCGTGCGGGCTTTGTCATGCTGCAGCGCTTCGCGGAGCGCATTGTAGACCTGGTTGCGGTGCTTTTTTGAGCGCATGTCAATCAGGTCAATCACGATCAGTCCCCCGATATTCCTGAGGCGCAAGTGGCGGGCGATTTCCTGAACGGCTTCCAGGTTGACCTGCAGAATTGTTTCTTCCTGGGTGGCCGCCCCCTTGTGCTGGCCGGTATTGACGTCAATGGCAATCAGCGCTTCGGTTTCATCGAAGACAATGCACCCGCCGGATTTCAGCGTGACCTTGCGCCGGAAGGCGTTCTCAATCTGGCGAGCAACGTCATAATGCTCGAAAATCGGGCGGGCCCCTTCATAGAGCTTTACGCAGCCCCGCGCGCGGCGCGAGATGCGCGCGAGGATATCTTTAATCCGCTCGCATTCTTCCCGGGAATCAATGACGATCGAGTCTATATCCTCGGTCACGGAATCGCGCGCAACCCGCTCCACGAGATCGGGTTCCTGATAGAGGCAGCAAGGGGCGCGTTTCTCGCGGGAGGCTGCTTGAATGGCCTGCCAGGTGGCGAGCAGCGAGCGCATATCGCGCACAAAACTGGCGCCCGCCGCGCCGGAGCCGGCGGTGCGGATAATCAGCCCGCACCCTTCGGGCACCGGCAGCCGGCGCAGCACCTGCTTCAGTCGTTTGCGCTCCTGTTCATCCTCGATTTTCCGGGAAATGCCGCGCAATTTGCTGCCCGGCATCAGCACAAAGTAACGGCTGGGAATACTGAGGCTGGCCGTCACCCGCGGACCCTTGGTGCCGATGGGACCTTTGGAAACCTGGACACAGATTTCCGCGCCTACCGGGAAATGCCGTGAAATTTCTTCCTTGGTGAAGGAGCGGCGCCGGGGCAGCGCGTGCGCGGCCACGCCTTCCATGGCCTCCAGGCGCGCCACATCCTCGGGAAACATGTCCCAGTAATGAATGAAGGCGTTTTTGCGCATGCCGATATCCACAAACGCCGCCTGCAGGCCGTCCTCCAGGTTCTGGACTACGCCCTTGAAAATACTGCCGACCATGCGCTCCTCGGAGGGATGCTCAATCTTGAAGTCTTCGAGCTTTCCGCCTTCGAGCACGGCTACGCGCGTTTGCAGACTCTCCGCGCTGATGATAATTTGCTTCTGCGAACCGCTTTTTTTCCGCCGAAATGCGAACATAAAATTTAATCCTTTCATAGTCTGAACCTCTTATGTAATGCGTTAAGTTATTGGGGGGGGGACGATCCCAATGGCCTGACACAAGGTCAGGCCCTACGTAGGGCGCGACCCCCGCTCTGAGCGGGGTAAACTTGCCTGCCACGCGCTGCGCGTGGTGTCGCGCCATTCTCCCCCCAATAACCGGTTACCCATCTACCTCCATTCACCCCGGATATAAACGCTTTGCGCCAGGCCCAAAGCCATCATACTGCCAAGCATAAAGGTTCCGCCATAACTGACCAGCGGCAACGGAATCCCCGTGATCGGCAGAAGTCCAATGGTCATCGCGATGTTGATGAAAATATGGCAGAAGAACATGGTCGCAATCCCGACGCACAACAGCCGCCCCATCCTGTCGCTGGCCTCTTCCGCGGCGCGCAGCAGCGCGAGCAGCAGGACGCCGTAGAGCGCCAGCGTGACGGCGCAGCCGGTAAATCCTTCTTCCTCGGCGATTACCGCGAAAATAAAGTCGTTGGGCGCAACGGTCCGCGGCAGAAACCCGAGCAGGTTCTGCGTTCCCTGAAGATACCCTTTGCCCGTCAGCCGGCCGGAGCCGACCGCGATCTGGGACTGGGCCTTGTTCCAGCCGGCGCCCAGCGGATCGCGGCTCGAATCCAGAAAGACCAGCAGCCGCTCCCGCTGGTAGGGCTTGATCCTCATCCGGCCAAGCAGCTTTTCATGCTGGTCTGTATTCATGCCCAGCTTAGGCGGGATGGTGACCAGCGCCAATACGCCGCCGGCGAGTATTAATCCCGAGGCCGCCAGCATGGCCAGCCGCTTGCCCGGGACGCCCGCGGCCCACATAACGCACACCAGGACGGGCACAAAAACCAGGGCGGTGCCCAGGTCAGGCTGTTTGATGATCAGCGCCATCGGCAAGAGCGTCAGGACCAGACCGCTGAGCACTAAACGCCGGCGGTGGACATTTCGGCCGGGCAGGCCGAATAAGCGCGCCAACAGCACAATCAGGGAGAGCTTCATCAACTCGGCCGGTTGCAGGATGCGCAAGCCACCTATTTGGAGCCAGCGCCAGGCGCCGTAGACTTTAAGCCCGACGTGCGGCACGAATACCAGGACAAGCATAATTATTCCGGCGGCGTAAAGCCACCAGGCCAACCGGGTCCAGCGGTGATAGTCAACCAGCGCAAACCACAGGAAGAACAGCAGGCCTAAGCCCACCCAGCAGAGTTGCCGGAGATACAACTGCTGGGCGGCAGGACTCGGGTTGCCATAGCCGGCGCTGAAAATGAAGGCTATGCCGATGCCAAGAAGCGCCAGCATGGCGATAACCGATCTCCAATCCAGCCGGCGCAATAGGCGCAAATGAAGGGAAAGGCTCATAATTCAGCCGCTTCCTTCCAGCGCAAATATTTCCTGCATTAACTGGCGTAGCCGCGGGCCGGCCGAAATCCCGCCGGAAATGGCGTCATCCAACACGATGGCCACGGCATAACGCGGCTCAACAAACGGGGCGAATAGAATCATCCACCCGTGCTTCTGGCCGGCGCCCTTGCGGCCATATTCGGCCGTGCCGGTCTTGCCCGCCATGCTGACGCCCGGCAAACGCGCTAACCTGCCGGTGCCTTCCTCGTCCTGGATGACATCGTGCATGCCGTTTTTTACCAGCTCCAGATGTTCGGCCGAGAAGCGCGCTTGTCCGATGATGACCGGTGGAATTTCCTGGAATTCAGTTTCATCCGGCCTGCGCTCGGCCAGCACCAGGCGCGGTTGGTACAGCGTTCCGCCATTGGCGATGACCGAAGCCAGCATGGCCATTTGCAAAGGCGTAACCTGGAGGGCGCCCTGGCCGATGGCTATATTGCAGGTGTCGCCATCGCGCCAGGCCTCGCCGAGCGTCTGGCGCTTCCAGGCCTTGCTGGGCAGAAATCCGGCGCTTTCGCCCGGCAGGCTGATTCCGGTTTTCTGGCTTATGCCGGCAGCCAGCGCCATGTGGTAGAGGCCGTCAAACCCGCACTTTATTGCGGCTTGATAAAAGAAAACGTTGCAGGAAACCCGCAGCGCCCGGCGGAAGTCCACTTGGCCATGTGCTGTGCGCTGGTAACAAGCGAACTGATGGTCGCCTAACTCAAAATAACCAGGACAAGTCAGGGTCCAGTTGGGATCCACCCCCTGCTCCAGGGCGGCCAAGGCGACCAGTGGCTTAAAGGCGCTGCCCGGCGCGTACAGGCCGTTCAACGCGCGGTTGAACAGCGGCTTGCGCGGATCGCTCAATAATCTGGTCCAGTTTTCCGCCGTGATTTTCGTAGAGAACCCGTTGGGATCATAAGCCGGCGCGCTGGCCATGGCCAGCAGATCGCCGTTGCGCGGGTCCACAACCACCACGGCGCCGGCCATGTCGCTCAGGACAAGTTCCGCCGCGCGCTGGATGCGCAGGTCAATGGTCAGCTTTAAGTCGCTGCCGGGCACGCTCTCGCGTAAGGCCGTTTCGTTGTGCTTGAAGCCGGCAACGTCAACCTGGACTAACCGTCCGCCCGCTTTACCGGAGAGCAATTCATCATATTGTTTTTCCAGGCCGGCTTTGCCGATCAGGTCGGGCAGGTAATAATGATAGGGTTCGTCTTCCTCGTTTTGAAATTCGTGGCCACCCGTGTAGCCCAGCACGTGGCTGAGGGCCGTTTTCTGGGGATAGACTCGCTCAGGCGCCACCCTGACATCCACGCCGGCTAACCGCGCGCCGGATTCGGTCAGACGGGCTAAAGCCTTTTCGTCCACCTGCGACCAGGCCACCAGCGGCAGGGCCTTGCGGCTGGCGAGATGGTTAATAA
>JACPGN010000188.1 GCA_016182435.1 Lentisphaerota bacterium
ATTGCTTTGACCGCGAGATCGGCGGCCGCCGGCACTTTGGCGGTATTACGCTTTCGCTTGCGCCCGCGCCGCGCCAGGCCGGCAATGCCATTGATTTTCAGGTTTCGCCGGAGAAACTGCCCCGCGAATTCCGGGAAGCCGCCTCCGCCGGCATCCGCGACGCCCTGGCCACCGGAGGGCTTGGTCATTTTCCGGTCGTGGACGTGGTTGTGCGCGTTACCGAAGCGGCTTTCGACTTGGCTGATTCCACCGAGAACGCTTTCCGCACGGCCGCGGTTATGGCCTTCCGGGAGGCATTCACCGCGGCTGCGCCGGCGCTGTTGGAACCGATTATGGCGCTTGAGATTGTGACGCCTGGCGAAACCATGGGCGATGTGCTCGGCGACCTCAACGCGCGGCGCGGCAAGGTTAAAGGCCTGGTAAGCCAACCGCCCTTGCAGATTATCCGCGCCGAGGCGCCGCTGGCTGAACTCTTTGGCTACGCCACGGCCATTCGCTCGCTGACCCGCGGCCGCGCCAGTTATACTATGGAACCGCTCATGTTTGAAGTAGTGCCGGAACAACTGCGGCAACGCATTCTGAACAAGTAAGGGTGGCATGGAAGAGCAACGCATACGCATCCGCTTGAAGTCTTATGACTTCCGCGCGCTGGATCAGTCGGCCGGTGACATTGTGGAAACCGCCAAGCGCACCGGGGCAAGGATCTCGGGGCCGATCCCCTTGCCAACGCGCATCGAGCGCTTTACGGTCAATCGCAGTCCGCATGCCGATAAGAAGTCCATGGACCAGTTTGAAATCAGGACGCACAAGCGTCTGCTGGATATCATTGGCCCGACCGCCAAAACGGTGGATGAGCTTAAAAAACTCAATTTGCCGGCCGGCGTGGATATTTCCATTAAACTCTGAGCGGTAACCGGTCAGTTATTGGGGGTATATTATGATCTTCAATGCTGTCATTCCCGCGAAAGCGGGAATCCAGCATTAAGTTTTCTGGATTCCCGATCAGGTCGGGAATGACAATCAGCCCCCAATAACGCATCATTCTAAGGCAGCCATGCAAGGATTACTTGGGAAAAAAATAGGCATGACCCGCGTTTTCAACGCGCAGGGTCAGCAAGTGCCCGTGACCGCCATCGCCTGCGGCCCCTGCACGGTGCTGCAGCGCAAGACCAGCGCGCAGGAAGGGTATGACGCCGTGCAACTTTCCTTCGGCGCAACCAGCGCTAAAGGCTTGACCAGGGCGGCTTTGGGCGTCTTCAACAAACTTAACCTCCCGCCGCTGCGCCACCGCTGTGAGCTGCCCCTGGAAACCGGGGACGAGCTTAAACCCGGTGATGTGCTGACGGTGAAGTTATTTGAAGGTGTGCCGTTTGTGGATGTCAGCGGCGTCTCGAAGGGCAAGGGCTTTGCCGGGGTGGTGCGCCGCTTTCACATGCGCGGCGGACCGATGACTCACGGCGGCCACTCCAAACGGCGGGTAGGGTCGGTCGGTTGCCGGGAATTGCCCGGCCGCATTCACAAGGGCAAGCGCATGCCGGGCCACATGGGCGCAGAGCGCGTAACCCAGCAGAATCTGGAAGTAGTGAAGATTTATCCCGATGAGCATGTATTGCTCGTGCGCGGCGCGGTGCCCGGCCATGCCGGGGCCGTGGTGCTGGTGAAGAAATCGCTGAAACGGGGTCAGAACAAATGAGCCGCTTGCCGATCCAAAATAGCGCGGGGTCGCCGCTGGGCGAGCTTGAAATTGCCGACGAACTCCTGGTGCTTAACCGCGGGGCGCAGGCCCTGCAGGATGCGCTGGTGGCGTATCGCGCGGGATTGCGCGCCGGCACGGCCTCGACCCTGACCAAGGGCGAGGTGGCCGGAAGCAACCGCAAGCCCTGGCAGCAGAAGGGGCTCGGCCGGGCGCGGGCCGGCTACCGGCAATCGCCCATCTGGCGGGGTGGCGGAGTCGTGTTCGGACCTAAACCGCGCAGTTACCGCAAAAGTATTAACCGCAAGGTGGCGCAACTGGCGTTCCGGCGCGCGTTCAGTGAAAAAGTGGCGGGTAAAGCCCTGCGGGTCCTGGATGCGCTGACGCTTGCCGAGCCCAAGACCAAGGCCTTGCTGGCGGTGCTGAAAGCCCTGGAGCTCCAGGGGAAGGTGCTGATCATTCTGGAGCACTCCGACGGGAATATTCGGCGTGCCAGCCGCAACCTGCGGCAAGTTGAAGTGGCCCTGGCCCGGGATGTGCATCCTTATCAATTAGTTCGCTACCCGGCTGTGGTGGTCACCAAAGCGGCGCTGGCGCTGCTGGAGCAGCGCTTAAAGCCGGTGAAGGCGTAGGAAATTATGGAAATTTACAAAGTAACACATATTCTGGATTCCCGTTTTCACGGGAATGACAGAATTGGGCGTGTGTATGTCATTCCCGACTTGATCGGGAATCCAGTATTTTTATTGCCGTCTTTTTGGGCCTAATTATATGAAATCCCCTTATACCATTGTTAAAACGCTGATTTTATCGGAAAAGATTTCGCGGGGCATTGAGAAAGCCAATCGCTACTGTTTCAAGGTTGCCCCCGAGGCCAATAAGCGGGAAATCAAGAGGGCCGTTGAGCAGTTATTCAAGGTTCACGTGGTGCAGGTTAATACCATGCGCCGCAAGGGCAAGCTTAGGCGCGAGCGCACCGCCGGCTATGGACGAACGGCGTTCCATAAACGGGCGCTCGTTACTCTTAAAGAGGGCGATAAAATAGAAATTGTGTAATTTATGCCGATTAAAACATATCAACCAACAACCGCGAGCCGGCGGTTGGCGAGCGTTGCGACCTTCGAGGAAATTACGCGCAATAAGCCGGAGCGTTCCCTGCTGAAGGCGTTCAAGGGCTGCTCCGGCCGCAATTCGGCCGGCCGCATCACCGTGCGCCACCGCGGGGGCGGCCAGCGGCGGCTCTTGCGCGTCATTGATTTCAAACGCGACAAGCTCAATGTTCCGGCCAGGGTCGCCTCGATCGAATACGACCCCAACCGCAGCGCGCGCATCGCGCTGTTGCATTATGCGGATGGCGAGAAACGTTATATACTGGCGCCGGTTGGGCTGGCCGTCGGCGCGACGCTGCTGGCCGGAGCGGAGGCGGAACCCTCGGTCGGCAACGTGTTGCCTCTTGCGCGCGTTCCTTTGGGGATTCAGATTCATAATATTGAGTTGCTTCCCGGACGGGGCGGTCAGTTGGCTCGCGGCGCCGGCCAGGCGGCAACCTTGATGTCCCGCGAGGGCGACTACGCCAATGTCAAACTACCCTCGGGCGAGGTGCGCCGCCTGCATGTGAATTGCCGCTCCACCATCGGCCAGGTTGGCAACGTGGATCATGCCAGCGTCAGGTATGGCAAGGCGGGCCGCGCCCGCTGGCTGGGCATTCGGCCCACCGTTCGCGGGCGGGCGATGAACCCCGTTGATCACCCCTTGGGCGGCGGCGAAGGCAAGTCCACGGGCGGCCATCCCCGCTCGCCGTGGGGCCAGTATGCCAAGGGCATGAAAACGCGGCGTCCGCACCGGAGATCGGAACCATTCATTGTAGCGCGGAGGAAGTAGAAAATGGCCCGCTCGCTTAAAAAAGGTCCGTATGTTGAGAAGTATCTCCTGGAAAAAGTGGAACGCCTCAACAAGTCGGGCGAAAAACGGCCGATTCGCACCTGGTCGCGGCGGTCAATGATTGTCCCCGAGTTTGTCGGCCATACTTTTGCGGTGCATAATGGCAAGGTCCATGTGTCCGTGTATATAACCGAAAACATGGTTGGTCACCGCCTGGGCGAATTCTCGCCCACGCGGATATTCAAGAAGCACGGTGTGCATACCGAAAAGACTGCGGAAAAGACCTAAGATGAAAATTATGGCTTCATCCCGCTTTACGCACATTGCGCCGACCAAGGCTCTGCCCCTGGCCCGGCTGTTAAAAGGGCTGAGCGTGGCGGAGGCTCTCGCGGCGACGGCTTTCAGTCGCCAGAAAGCCGGTTTCCTGATCGGCAAAGTGTTGAAGTCGGCCATTGCCAATGCGGAAAACAACGCCAAGCAGTCGGCCGAGGAATTCCGGGTGGAACGCGTCGTCGTGGAGCAGGGGCCGACCATGCGGCGGTTCTGGTCAAGATCGCGGGGCATGGCGCGGCCGGTAATCAGGCGCACCAGCCATATCCGCGTAATTATAACCAGCGATTAAGTTTTCGGATAATTGAAAGGAAGTTGCGCTTGGGCCAAAAGGTCAATCCAATCGGGTTTCGGGTGGCGCTCAACAAGAACTGGCAGTCGCGCTGGTACGCGGAAAAGCGGCAATACAGCGAGTTCTTCCACGAAGACCTGAAAATCCGTTCCTGGGTTATGCGCCGGCTTGCCGGCGCGGCCGTTCCGACCGTCACGATTGAAAGGTATGCCAATCGGGTGCGGGTGACGATATTCACGGCCCGGCCCGGCATTGTCATCGGCCATAAGGGCCAGGATATTGAGAAGCTGCGCGAAGAGCTTTCCAAGACAACCGGCAAGGAAGTGTATCTGGATATCAAGGAAATCCGCAATGCCGACCTCAATGCCCAATTGGTGGCCGAGAATATCGCCGTCCAGTTGGAGCGGCGAGTCTCTTTCCGGCGGGCGATGAAAAAAGCCATCAAGATCGCAATGGATATGAAGGCCTTGGGCATCAAGGCGCAGATCTCCGGGCGCCTGGGCGGCGCGGAACTGGCCCGCCGGGAGACTTATAAAGAAGGCTCGGTGCCCCTGCATACCTTGCGTTCGCATATTGATTATGGCGCCGCCGAGGCCCATACCGTGGCGGGCAAGATCGGCGTCAAAGTCTGGATTTGTGTAAAGCCGGAGCCGGAAGCGGAAGCAAAAGCAGGAGGAGTGCGCCGTGCCGGAAATGCCTAAGCGGGTCAAATACCGCAAGGTTCAACGCGGGAGCAGGAAGGGTGAGGCCACCTCCGGTGATACCCTGGCCTTTGGCGAGTATGGCTTGCAGGCCCTGGATCGGGCCTGGATTAAGGCCGTGCAGATCGAGGCTTGCCGGGTGGCCATCAACCGGCACCTCAAGCATAAGGGGAAAGTCTGGGTGCGGATTTTTCCGGACAAGCCCGTCAGCAAGAAAGCGCTG
This sequence comes from Lentisphaerota bacterium, assembly GCA_016182435.1. The sequence continues at coordinate 5,121 of JACPGN010000188.1, forward strand.
GAAACCCGCATGGGCCGGGGAAAAGGTGTGCCGGAATTCTGGGTGGCGGTGGTGAAAATCGGCCGGATGCTTTTTGAGCTCGATGGTGTCACCGAGCACGTGGCCCGCGAGGCCATGCGGCTGGCGGCTTCGAAACTGCCTATTCGGACGCGTTTTGTCGCGCGGCCC
>JACPGN010000003.1 GCA_016182435.1 Lentisphaerota bacterium
CTTTCCTTCATGATTGGATATTCCTTGTTGGTTATTGGATATTCAGTTCGGTCTTATACCAAGGGTTGCCACCATCAGGGCCTTGATGGTGTGCAGCCGGTTCTCCGCCTGGTCAAACACCTTGGAAAACGGCGCTTCAAATACCTCCTCCGTGACCTCCAGCGCCCCGCGGCTGCGGGTCAACTCGGTCTCCGCGTTATGGAAAGCCGGCAGGCAGTGCAGAAAAATCACGGCCCCTTTTTCCAGGTTGCCGGTTCGCCGCATAAGGTCCAGGTTAACCTGGTAAGGCTTCAGCAGCCGCATGCGCTCATCCAATTTGGCTTCTTCGCCCATCGAGGCCCAGACGTCGGTGTAAATGACCTGGGCGCCGGGCACGGCCCGCTCGGGGGCTGGCTCCACCGTCACCTGGCAGGCGTTACGGCGCGCCACCATCCGGACCTCGTCTAAGCGCGCCTGTGATGGAAAAAGTTCGCGCGGCGCGCAATCCGTGAAATTGGCCCCAACCTTGGCGCAGCCCATCATTAGGGAAAGGCAGACATTATTGCGGCCATCGCCCAGATAAACCACCTTAAGACCTTTCAGGCGCTGAAAATACTCGCGCATGGTCATCAGGTCCGCCAGGACCTGCGTGGGATGTTCGTCATCGGTCAGGCCATTCCAGACCGGCACACCGGCATAGCGCGCGAGGACCTCGGCGGTTTCCTGCTGGAAGCCCCGGAACCCGATGGCGTCGAACATGCGGCCCAACACACGGGCGGAATCCTTGATGGATTCCTTCTTGCCCAGATGAACTTCGTGCTGGCCCAGGAACTCCACGCTGGCGCCTTCATCCACCGCGGCCACGGTAAAGGCCGAGCGGGTGCGGGTGGAAGCCTTTTCAAAAATCAGCGCGATATTTTTGCGCGCCAGGAGATTGCCGCGCACCCCCCTCTTCTTCTTCCGCTTCAGCCGGTCGGCCAGGTCCAGCAAATAGACCAGCTCGTCATCCGCCAGATCGGCAAGTTTTAGCAGACTGCGCCCCTTGAGGTTTATCCGTTTTTTCATGTGCCAGGCCTGACGATCAGGACGCCGAGGGGTTGTTTGCTATCCTTCGCCATAAACAACCAACGGTATTGTTAAGGATTACTCTTGTTCCGGCAAGCACATTCCCCGCGCCGGGGTAACCCGTCAGCCATTGGAAGTGTCGATCCCAATGGCCTCAGCAAGCTGAGGCCCTGGCCGACGCTCGGGCAGGCCCTACGTAAGGGCGCGACCCCCGCTCTGAGCGGGGTAAACTTGCCTGCCACGCGCTGCGCATGGCGTCGCGCCATTTCACCCCCCCCCCCATCACTGAGGCATTCCGCGCCGGGAATGGGACGTTACCTATTTAAGGGCTGCCTCGGCGACAACACTGCGGCACCATTTTGCCTTGTTGACGGTAGGGCATGCGTTTATGATGTTAACCATGAAAGCGGTTGTCAAACTTTTGAATGAGATGCGCGCCGCCGGGGTTATCACGAACTACGCGCTATTTGGCGCGGCGGCGCAAATGCGTTATACCGAAGCGGTGGCGACGTTGGACGCGGATGTGCTGGTGGCGGCGCCAACGTCCACACGCTTGGACGTTTTGACCCCTATCTACGAGTTCTGCGTCCGAAATGGGTATCGGCCCGAAGGCGAGGCTGTACGCGTTGGGGCGTGGCCCGTTCAATTTATCCCGGTATTCAGTCCACTTGCTGAAGCGGCCTTAAAGGAAGCGGAAACAACCGATTTCGAAGGAGCGCCATTGCGCGTAGTGCGGGCTGACTACCTCGCTGTCCTGGCGCTTAGTGTCGGGCGGGCAAAGGACTTTGCGCGTATTCTGGCTCTGATCGAGAGCGGAAGCGTTCTGCCGGAGAGGATCAGGGAGCTTGCCGGAACCCATGGGCTTGCCGATGCCTGGCGCCGTTTCAAGACGAGGTTTCTGGATGAATAACACGCGCCGGTTATTAGAGCGGCAGGCGGCGTGGCAGAAAACGCGAGTCAGCCTCTCGTGGCCCGCGAAGATCCGCCAAGCGGAGTTACTACGTGATACGCTCTTAAAATTGCGCCATACACATCCAGGCCAATTAAAGAACAGCCGCATCCCGCCTATCGAAAAGCGCGCGCCATGAACGCCAAGACCAGCCCACACCTCCGTAACGCCGAACCGTTAGGGTGCTGTTAAAAGTTACATGAACAACTCGTCCGGCGGTTGTTGAAATGACAACATCTGAAGGCACACCGCCTAAGGCGGCCTGGCGCGGAGAAATGTGCGTTTTCTCCACGGCTGGGGAGTTCGAGCGCACACTCGTCCAGGCCGCCCAAGAGGGAGCCGGCGTGCTATGCGCCACCGGGCGTCTGGCCCGGCGGCTGCTGCATCGCTACCGCCAGGCGCGCCTGGCTACTGGAGAGCGTGGATGGGAAACGCCCCGAATCCGCTCACTCCGTAGCTGGCTCCGCGAAACTTATGAGGAGCTCTGGCCGACCCGCCGAGGGCTTTCGCCAACTCTAGCGCTAAAGCTGTGGCATCAGGCCGTGCAGTGTGTAACCGCGCCCGAGGGCTTGATCGCGCAGCCGGCGCTGTACGCCCAGTTGCAAGCTTCGCTGGACATCCTGCTGGAAACCGGTCTTGACGCGCTGGCCGATTACGGCGCTCATCCTCTGGCCGGCTTTCGCCGCGAAGCTGCCAAACACTTCCTCGCGCTGGCTGAACGAGAAGGCGCCGCCCTCTGGCGCGACCTGGTAATGGCCGTCAGCGGGACAATTGCCAATGGGCGCGTAGCTTTGCCGGCGCGGATGATTCTGGCGGGTTTTGACAATATATCGCCACTGGAAGGAACGCTTGGCGACGCTCTGGCCGCGCGGAGCAAAACAGAACTTTGGCGCGCTGGGGCCGAGCTGGTGGACCAGCAGACACGCATCCGGCTGTATGCCACCCCGGAGCAGGAGTGTCGCGCGGTTTGCGCCGAGGTTCTGCGCGCTTGGAACAACGGGAAAAGGAACCTGGCTGTGGTCTTTTGTGATTGCGCCTCCTTCCCCTTGCTGAAACGCTGTTTTGACGATCTGGCCGGTATGGAACGGCCGGACTTTGAACATGCGATTCGCTACAATCTAACCATCGGCACGCCGCTTATCGAGCATCAGCTTTTCCAAACCGCGATTATCCCCTTGCGCCTTCCCGGCGAGCCCCTTCCCGCGCGGCTGCTGAGCTCGCTGCTTACCTCCCCTTATGTTCGCAAACCGGAACCCGAAGCTTTAGACAACCTCTGCGCGGCGCTTTGGGCGCCGCAACGGACACTGCCGCTCCGGGAAGCGCTTAAGGCATTGGCCGATCACGGCTATTCCATGGCGCCCTTCCAGCAATTTTACGCTCGTCAAACAGCGCCGCTGGGCGATTGGTTGAAGAACATGAATGCGTGCCTGGCCGCAATCGGGTTCGGCCGCTTTGAAGGTCAGCACCGCGGGACCGACGCGCTGGCTAAACAGCACTTGGAGGAAATTATCCAGGAACTGACCAAGGAAGCTGGCGAGATCGTTATGAGCGCTGCTGCGGCCTTGACTTGGCTTACAACCTTGGCCGAAGGGTTGGTCGTCGCCGAAAAAACGCCGGAAACCGCCGGCATCCAAATCATGAATCCGGGCGAAGCGCGTGGTTTGGCGTTTGACCATTTATGGGTGGTCGGCGCTCATGGCGCGGCTATTCCGCCGCCGGCGCGGGAATGGCCGTTCCTTGCCCCTGACGAGCAGCGGCTCCTGGAGGGCGGCACGCTCGAATGGCAGTGGGAGCAAGGCCAACGTCAATTAGCAATGCTGCTGGCCGCCGCGCCGCAGGTCAATTTCAGCCGCGCTGCCGCTGCTGATGAGGCTACGCCGTATCCTCCCTGTCCGCTGTTGCCCGATGAAACCAACTCCGACAATGAGCCGATCCGGATTGCTTACAACCTCTGGGAAACACCCGTCGCCGAATGGATGCGCGCCCGCTGGCTGCGGGAAGGCTGCCTGGCCCTGAGGGATAATGAGGCGGTGGATACCAGGCATCATTCCGAACCGGCGGCTACTCCATTGGCGCGCGAACTTAGCGTAACGGCGCTCGAAGACTTGGCCCAGTGTCCGTTCCGATATTTTTGCGACTACATGCTTAAGCTGGAGCCCCTGGTTCCGGCTGAGGCCGGCATTGCGCCGCGGGTGCGCGGCAAGGTCCTGCACGCCATTTTGAAGACGTTTGTAGATGGCCTGGCTGACTGCGCGCCGGGATGGCCGGCTGATGAGGAACTCGCGCGGGCCTGGCTGGAAGAAGCAGTGAACAGTGAACTGGCGCATTGTCCCGACAACATATTCTGGCGGGTGGAGCGGCTCCGGCTCCTGGGCAATTCCGCGCAGCCGGGTATCTTGCCGGTCTGGCTCGCGGCTGAGCGCGAGCGGGCGCAGGTTGGCTGGCGATTTGTCCTGGCCGAAGCGCCGTTCACGAAACTCCCGGTTGCCGGCCTTATTTTGCACGGACGAATTGACCGGATTGATCATCATCCTCAAGAAGGCTTGGCTGTCTGGGATTATAAGTCCGGAACGGTCCCCACCGCGGCATCCGTGATTGACCAAGTCTGCGAGTTGCAACTGCCCGCCTACCTGCTCGCGGTGCGGCACGGTCGTATTCCCGAACTCAAGGACATTGCCGCTCCCATGCAGGCGGGCTATATCGGCTTGAAGACGGTTGCGGACGTTAAGGTTGTCTACTTAGGTTCCCAGCGCAACAAAATTGACTGGAACGAAGTTTTGCCGCAATGGGAAGATGCGTTGGCCCAACGCGTGGCCGCTCCAAGCCAGGGATCCTTCGCGGCCGAGCCCCGGCCGGGAAGTCCCGCCATATTCCATAACCGCAAAGGGGCTTGCGAGTTTTGCGAGTTTTTCAACTTGTGCGGGTTTTTCGACCGGCGTCCGGCAGAAGACAACGCCCAGGCCGGTGAGGAATCCGGCTGATGATTTAATTCATATGAGTTTTCCACCAGAGGCGGATCCGCCTACGGTGGACAAAGTTGTAGCCGCGAGACGATAGGCTCGCGCGGCCGTCGGCCTTCGTCCGACGGCTACAGAAGCGGTTGCCACTTGTGACGGCCTAATTCAATGCATAGGAATTTAAAGGTTTGGACTGGATTCCCGCCTGCGCGGGAATGACAGAAAGGGAAAGCGCGTTTGTCATTCCCGACCTGATCGGGAATCCAGCATTTTCTTTAAGTTGCGGTCTTTGACCGCCTAATTCATGGATTGGAATAACCAGCATATATAGGTTGGCTGTGCATTATGAACATTAAGCGTGGCAAAACATCCCAGGCGCCGGACATGCAGATTCGCCGGGAAGCGCTTGACCGACGCCGCAGTTTCATTCTGGAGGCGCCGGCCGGCTCCGGTAAAACCGCTTTGCTGACTGCCCGCTTTCTCGCCTTGCTCGCTGAAGTTCGCCATCCGCGCCAGATTCTGGCCGTCACCTTCACCCGCAAGGCGGCCGCTGAAATGGCGGATCGCATTACCCGAACTCTATGGCAGGCTCAAGCCGGCGCCGACCATGCGCCGGGCGACGCATGGGAAACTCATCTGCTGGAACTGGCCCGCAGCGCGCTGAAGGCCCATCCTGATTGGGATATCCTGTTGCGCAGCCCGGATGCATTCCTGGTGGATACTTTCCATGGTTTCTGCGCGCGGATCGCCCGGAACTGGCCGCTTGAAGCTCGGACCCCGCCGATGTTTGCCCTGCTTGACGAAATCGGCCAAATGAGCCTGCTGGATGAGGCCGTGGAGCAATACCTGCATGCTCTTAGCGCGGGCGAAAAGCGCATGGCCCCCGCCGAAATCGCGGCGTTCCAGAGAAGGTTAGCGGAGGCCAACAACAGCGTTCGCGCCGTTGCCGGGCAACTTTTCGACATCTTGGCGCGCCGCGATCGCCTTGAAAGCCTGATCCGGATTTTCCGTCAACCATCGGCCGAAGATGAACTGGCTCGGCGCACTGAACAGTTAGCGGGACTTTACCTGGGAAATCTTAATGATTATTTCCGTCGCCACAAAGAGGCCTGGTCGGCTTTGCGGCAGGCACTGGATCAAGTTAGGCCGCCAAAGGCGGCGACTATTAACTGTAGCCGGCCTCGCCGAGGCCGGTCCGGGGTCAGCGACCCCGGCTACAACATTGAAATTCCTATACATGAACATAAGCCGCCCAAGGAGGCAACTGTTTCATGTAGCCGCGGCGCCTGCCCGAGCTCGGCCAGGGGTGACGCCGTGGCCGCCGGAAGAATCCACGCCCTCACCTGCCCGCAGTGCTACGCACAGCGTTGCAGGCGGGCGGGCGCGGCTACCGGTACAACCATCTCAGCGGATATTCCCGGAATAACCTTGCGCGACGTGCCGGCTTGGGCCTCAGCCGCCGAGGTTTTTCTGGTTAAGGCCGGGTCGCCACGAAAGCAGTTCAAGACCGGGGAATTCGGCCAGAAGTTCAGCGAAACGCCCCAGGCCGATTTTATCCGGAATCTGCCGCCGGCGATTGCGCAAAGTCTGCATTTCATCCGGAATTGGCCGGACACGAGTGATCCCGTCGGTTTCGACGCCCTGTGTGATTTCCTGCGTCTGGCCCAGGGCGTGCTCCAGCAATTTGACAATCTGCTGGCCACCCGCGGCCTGGACTTTATGGAGTTGGAGCTCGCCGCCCTGCGCGCGTTCGACCAGGTGGCGCGGCCCAGCGAGAGTCTGATCTTCTTTCATGAGCATCTACGGCACATTCTGGTGGATGAAGCCCAGGACATGAACGACACCCAGGAGCGAATCTTAAGCGCGCTGACCGAAGGCTGGGAGCCGGGTGATGGACGTAGCGTCTTTATCGTTGGCGATCCCAAGCAATCCATCTTCCGCTTCCGCCGGGCCGAAGTCAGTCTGTTCGAATCACTCAAGGCTCAGGGTCTGAGGCGCCCAGGCGAAGCGGCCTTGCCGCTCAGCACGTTGAGCCTCAGCGCCAATTTTCGATCGCGGCCATACCTGGTGGCCTTTGCCAATAAGGTTTTCGACCAAGTCATGGCCGCGCCTTGCCCGGCGTTTGATGAAGTGGAGTTCAAGGCGTCTGAACCAGTGCGGGATGCGCTTACACCGGGCACGCCGGTAACCATCGGCCTGTTTTACTATCGTCGTTCCCATAACCAGCAAGCGCCGGAGCCGCCGAAAGCTGAGGCGCGCGACCAGGAGGCGCGCTACGTGGCGGAGCAAGTCGCGGCGCTTTACGCTGACAAACCTGCGGAAAGTATTGCCATCCTGATTCCGGTGCGAACCCATCTGACCCCCTACATCAGAGCCCTGCAAACACTGGCTATCCCCGTGCGCCTGATGGAAGGCGTGCCGATGCTGGATTGCCCTGAGGTTCGCCACCTGCTGAACCTTTTCAAAGCGCTCCTGCGTCCGCACGATGATGTCGCCTGGGCCGGCGCGCTGCGGGCGCCTTGGTGCTACGTTCCCGCCGCCACATTGGAAAAACTTGCCGCGCTGCCGCTTTCCGGCAAGCGCTGGAGCGAAAAAATCGCGATGGCGGACCGTTCACTCCATCCGGAGCTTATCCGTTTTAACAGCGCGTTAGATAAGGTGCGCCCTGATTTCGGACGCGAGCCTTATGCGGTGAGTCTCCAGCGCCTGTGGGAGGAGCTTGGCGGACCCGCGGCCGTGGCACGCCTGGGCGGGGCGGCCGGAGTGGCCAATTGCCGGCATTGCCTTGAAGCGCTCGCCAAAAGCCCAACGGGATGCAGCGAGGAGACTTTTTCCACCCTGCAGCGAGCGTTGGAACACGCCTATACACCGCCTGATCCGCGCGCCGCGTTCTCGAGCGTTGCCATTATGACCATCCACAAGGCCAAGGGGCTGGAATTTGACCATGTCTTTGTGGTCGGGCTCGACCGTGAAGCTCTCGGCCACGCGGCGCGCGGCGCGCCCGACACGGCCTTCCTGATGGATCGCCTGCCGCCTGGCTCCGCCAAGCTACGCCAGGCTACGCCAGAGCGCTTTCCGCCGATGGCGGATCCGCCTCTGGTGGACGCCCAGGCGCGCGAACGGGAATTCCTCGCCGCCACGGCCGGAGATCGCCGGACGCGAGCGCAGCCGCTGGCCCATTTCCTGTTAAGCAATCTGGGATTAAAGCGCGACGCTGCGGAATACAAACGGCTTTTTTACGTTGCGGCTACGCGCGCGAGAGAGACGCTCACCTTGAGCGGTCTCATACCTCAATCCGTCGGCAATAGCGAGAGGCCCTCCGCTATCGCCTGGCTGGCTACCATGGGCCATGAAGGCATGTTCGAGGGATTGCAAGTGGAAGTGCTGAAAAATCCGGTTGCGCCCGGAAAGCGCCGAGGCGTCAGCGCGCCGGTCGAACCGTTGCCGTCCGCCGCGCCGTTCGAGCCGGACCCCCTGCCCTACCTGATTCAAAGTCCGTCGAAAATTGAGGATGCTACCGCTACTACCGTGCGCTCGGGCGCCGAGGAGGCCGATCCGGATGCGCGGGCGCGGGGCATAGTAATTCACCGCATCTTAGAGACCTTGGCGCGCGGCGCTCTTGCGCCCGAGGTACCGGCGGTGGCCACGGCGCTGGCCGTGGAGGGAATAACGGCCGAGGGCCGGCTTGAAAAAGCGCAGGAAATACTTGCTGAATGTCGGCGCGCCTGGGAATTCGAGGCTTTTGCCGCATTGCGGAATGCGGCGACGGAAATACTGCCGGAATGGGCGCTCGAGGATTGGACTGATAATAAAATCATTCGGATCGGGCGCATTGATCTCGTTCTGAAAACCGCCAAGGGCATTGTGCTGGTGGATTACAAGACCGGGCGCGCGGCCCAGGATACCGAAGAGTGGCTGGCGGCCGAACTTGCGCGCTATCGCCCTCAGCTTGGCGCCTATCGCGAAATGGCCGCCAAGGTCCTGGGCGCCTCGTCAAGCTGCATTCAAGCGGCGCTGTTTTTCACGCCTCTGCTTCGCTGGGTGGAGGTTAAGTAACAGGAAATGCAGAATTAAGAATGCAGAATGCAGAAATTATTTCCACCTATATGGCGGAAAGACTTTGTTTCTTCATTCTTCATTCTACCTTCTTCATTTCTCACGCTTCCCAGCGGGCAAAAATACCGCAGGGCAGGATCTTAGGGCTTTCGAGGAAGCGCAGGCCCAATTCACCGCTGGTGATCTGCCCCTTGAGCCCGGCCAGAATCTCGGCAAGCATATTGGCCACCACCAGCGCCGACAAATGCGCCGTGTAACAATTCACCAGGAACAGCAGCGGCCGCTCGGAGAGCAGTTTGCGCGATTCGGACAAAAGCTCCCAGAGCTGGTCTTCCAACTTCCACACTTCGCCCCGGCGGCCGCGGCCGAAGGAGGGCGGATCCATGACCAGGGCGTCGTAGCGCTGGCCGGCAATCATCCACAATATAGCGGATGGGATGGTCGGCGAGCCCATTCAAGGCCGCGTTTTGCCGGCACCAATCCACCATTCCGGAGGCGGCATCCACATGACAGACCGCTGCGCCGGCTTGGGCGGCGGCAACGGTCGCCGCACCGGTATAGCCGAACAGGTTAAGCAGTGAAACCGGCGACTTGTTATTCTGAATGGTATGGCCGGACTGCCAGTCCGGCCGTGCAGGGTCGGCGGGACACGGCTGTCCCGCCCTACCTTGAATTTTTTCAATCAGCCAATCCCAGTTAACCGCTTGTTCAGGGAACAGGCCCAGATGCTTAAACCCCGTTGGCCGGATGATAAAGGCCAGCGCGCGATAACGGATGGTCCAGGATTTCGGCAAGGGCCGTTTATATTCCCACCGGCCGCCGCCCTGCTCGTTCCGATGATAAATGGCGTCATAGCGTTGTGGGGCTTTACGCTCCGGCCACGGCCAGATAATCTGCGGGTCCGGGCGCAGCAGCACGATATCGCCCCAGCGTTCCAGCTTCAGGCCGTCGCCGCCGTTAAGCAGGGAATAATCCGTCCAGTGCTCGGCAAGCAATAAACTCATGGGCGTAAAAAAAGCCGTTCAGACGCCTGTTATTCCCTGACGCATCAGTTTCCGATTGATGGCTGTGGCAAGCTGACTTATCAAAGGAATGGTCGTCCGTCCAGAGTTTTTAGCGGGGGCGGGTAATGCCTACTATGAGGGCTGATTGTCATTCCCGACCTGATCGGATTGAAGCGGATTGGGGTCAGCCCGAAGCGGATTGGGGTGAAGCGGATTGGGGTCTAAAGCGGATTGGAGCGGATTGGGGTCAGCCCTCGCAATAGAATTTAACGAGATTTTGAGGCCACTGTTCCTTGCGACCTGATCATGGATTGGCGCAATTTGCCGATCTGTTCCTCGGCACGCTCTACATGCCGACGCAGGCGCCGATCGTTCGCCAATAACTCTCGCACCTTTCGCATCTGCGAGCTTAACGCAGCGCCACTTATCCCCCCGATCTTATCCGCAGCCTCTCGTTGCATCATGCCCGCATAACGAACCAGAAACCGACCCGCCACACCACGCAACGCCGAGTCGCGACGACGACGGCCAAATTCCTCGACCGAAACTCCAAAAACCTCGGCCAAAACAGCAAGTACCGCATCGGCCGTCAGGGGTTCGGTGATCCGCCTAAACGCCGCATCCTCGGGGCGACGCTGGCCCTCAATTAATTTCTGATACCGTTCGTCTATCCAAGCCCGAAAACCATCGCCGCCGATACTGCGCGGCGATTCCTTCAACGCCAGCTTGAAGTCTTCATCCGTTTCGGCCAGGCCGCTTTCCACAAATTCGCCATACCGCTTCGGCCAATCCTGGCGCTTCCCACTCATTTCTCCAAGTATGGGAGCGTATTCCACAAAACTCAACGCTTTGCTCCGGCCAATGTAACTCGGATAACTGCTCCACGGATAGGATCGCAGCACACCTATCCGCTCGGCAATCGGCTTGTCTTTCAGCGGGCCAATTTGAACCGGATTCAGATGTACATAACGCGAGAGGGCCAACAGATACTCAGCTCCCTCCACCAGCTTCGCTTTGTAACGGCCATCCAGCAAATGACCATGACGATGGTGCCGCAGATTGTAATAAACCGTGTACGCCGTCGAAAGCGACTGCATGAATTTGCCGCAGTTCCCTTCCGGCGTCTCGAAAACCAGGTGAAAATGGTTGGTCATGCATGCAAACAGATATAGACGAATGTTATACTGTTCCACGCGGTCCGCCAAGCAATCAAGAAAATGCTTCCGGTCCTGGTCGTCAACAAACAGTCGACTCCGATCCAATTGTCCGTCGCCGATCATCCGGCAGGTGATGTGACAGATACTCTGCCATCATCTTCCCCGCTTGTAAAGTTCTATTTAGAGGGCTGACCCCAATCCGCCCCGGGTTTCTTTCCCCCTGCCGCCGCTGGGCCGTATACACCGCGCTGAACCCGCGCCGTTTCCGGTCGCAGGCTGCGGCATCACTACATGTCCGAATCGGACAACTGACACGACAGGACTTGTGCGAGCTTACGCCCTCACTCACCTGCTGGATCGCAGCCTTGTCGGCTGCTCCTGACCCCGATGACCCCCTTGCTTGTAAAGTTCTATTTAGAGGGCTGACCCCAATCCGCCTCAGTTCTGGCCAGCCACGGGCTGCGAGATGTCGTTGATATCCGCGCCCCAGTAACGATCGGCACTCACAAGTTCGCTCCTTGAATTATAGCCATACAGATTAAAGGCATCGCCCACAGGCTGGAAGCCTGTGCCACTTTGTTTCACAGAAGTCCGGCGGCCAAGGGCGTCGTTGGCATAAGTATAGGAGGAGATGACGTTAGTGCCAAGCGAATTTTCGATTTCGGTGAGGAGATTGCGGTGGTCCTCGTAACTTCGAGTAATCAGTAGACCGTTATCAGTTGACAATGTTTCAATCAGATCGGAGTTTGCCAGATAAGAATAGGTCGCGGCGCATAGCGCCCCTCCCACATTCGTAGAAGTCACACTGCTGAACCGGCCGAGGGGGTCGTAATTGTAGGCCACGGAATATCCGGGGTCAGCGACCCCGGCTACAGAAAAGCCAATACTTCTGCTAAGCGAATCGTAGGAACGAGCAATAACGTTTGTTCCGGCAGAGGAAACAATGGTTTCGGTAGCGAGCAGGAGGCCATTATAGGCAAACGCGTGGGCGCTGACGCTGGAGGAGGCCGTTTTCTGGCGGCCGAGGCGGTCGTAGGTAAAGGATACGTCGGGTGTGCTGTCACTGTAATCAACACCGGAAAGGTCGCCGGCGGAATTATAGGAATAGGTCGTAATTAGGGGATCGCCGTTCGGGAGAACGGCTCCTACAAGCCGGGACCAGGTGCGGGTGGCGGGGCGGCCGCCGAGAGTGTAGGTGTAACTGACGGATTGGCCGGCGGCGTCGGTCTTGTTGGTCAGCAGGCCGGAAGCTTCGTCGAACTGCCAAGTGGTCACATCGCCCTCGCCGGGACCGGGCCACCCGGCTTTGTCCCGACCTTTCGGAGAGTCGGGACTATGGCGGGCGAAGGAAGGTTCGGCGGAGTAGGTGTTCAGGACGCGGGGTTAGAATTGCAAGCCGGCTGCGCCGCCTACCGAGCCGCCTGAGGGATTGACTTCGTATTTGGCGGGTCCCACATTTCCCGACACGTTTTCCAGCCAGTCATAGCGCGCAAAGGCGCTTAAGTGCAGTCCTTGGTAAATCCACACGCCAATCTCAGCCTGCACATAGTAGCCGAATAGATATTCACTATCGCTGGAGCTGTCGTTCCAGTACTTCAATGCCTGCGGTGAGCCGCCATTGCGTGACTCATAGAGCGTCTCTTCGTAGGTGGCATCCGTTTCCACCAGGTTCAGCGTCGGCCCAGTCGCTCCGACCACATATACCCGCCGATATTTGCCCTTCAGATTCAGGCCCAGCGACAATGTAGATAAATCCATATCGAGCGATTGCGCGACTGAGTTGTAGGCCCGGTAGGTCTCCACCTCTACCAGCTCGGTGCCCAGTCCGCGCCGGCTGATGGGCGTCGTATCAATCACCGGCCCCGAGTCGGTCGGATTCCCATGGTAAGGGGCGCTGCCCGGCGTGATTCCCAGCCCGGTAATGTCATAGGTGTCGCGAACCCAATCCTCATAGGTTTCCCAGCGCTGAAGGTCTTCAAACGTGTTTAATCCCGCTGCCGTTGCCTGGAAGTTCGGCGCCCGCGACAGTCCCAAGCTCAAGCCGCCTTCCACAAACCGTGTCTGGACCGGGGACCAATCCGCCGCGACCATCAATCCCGCGCTATAGTCGGCATTGTCGCCGTCGGCCCCTTCTGTCACTGTTACTTTGCGAGTATACTCGCGCGTTACCCGATCCACGCCGGTGAATTCAAGTGTATTGCCCTTTACCTGATTGCCGCTATCGTATCCCCAGTTCCAGGTGCCGCTATCCAAGTCCGTGAACTCGTCGGATTTCACATACCCGTCATCATAGACCCGGTTGCCCGCATCGTCTATGCGCCCCGCCGGACCTACCCAGTGGTCGTCGGTAGATTTCTGTTTAATGGCATAACTGGACGAATAAGAAGTTCCCGTCTTCAGGCGCTGCGCGCCAATTCGCCGGTATAGCCCGCCAACCACCACGCGCAACTTCTCTTGAGTAAGGTCTTTCCAGGTCAAGGCCACCGGCTTCGCCAGCGCGTCTTTCCGCTTGAGCTCGGCCTGAGCTTTCAGTTCCGCTGCCTGCCGCGCTTTAGCCGCTTTCCCCGCGTGGCGCTGGGCAAGCTCTTCGGCAAGCTGTTTGGCCGCGACATCGTCTCTGGCTTTCCGCTCGGCAACTTTAACGGCCTCAACTTCCAAGTCCGCTTTCTGCTCCGCCATCCGTTTCTGGTGTTTGGTTAATACAGCCTTGGCCGCGGAGGTCGCCGCGGCCTTGTCCTGGACAACATCCTTGGCCTCATCTGATTCTTTTGTCTTGGCCTTAGCCAGCGCCGCCGTCGCCTCCGCCTCCCCCTTCGCCAAGGCGCTTCGGCGGGACAGGTCTTGCTTGGCCTTGACATCCTTGGCCTCCGCTTTCCTGGCCGCTTGACTCGCCCGCACGGCGTCAACTTCCTTCAAGTCCGCATCGGTCTGGGCTGACTTGGCCGCGCCGGCCAAAGCCGTGGCTTTAGTTTCCGCGGCCTGCTGATCGGTTATGGCTTTGGTCACTTTAGCCTGATATTCGGTTTCTTGCTTAGCCAGCGCCGCTACCTTGACTCCCAATGCGGCTTTCTCTTCCGCCAGGTATTTGGCCTTGGACTCGGCGAATAACTTCTCATCGGCAGATTTCCTGGCCGCGGCTTCCTCGGCCGCTTTCTTCTCGGCCTCCTGTTTGGCTTTCAACTCCGCTTCTTTCTTGGCTTTCTCCTCGGCCTCAGCGCGGGCCTTGGCTTCCGCTAGCGCTTTCTGCTCATTCGCTTGCTTGGTTTTCAATTCCGCTTCGCGCTTGGCTTTTTCGGCAGCTCGCTGCCCTTCGGCAGCTTTTTTGTCGGCAAGCTGTTTGGCCGTGACATCGTCTCTGGCTTTACGCTCGGCAACCCTAACGGCCTCGGCTTCCAAGTCCGCTTTCTGCTCCGCCATGCGCTTCTGATGTTTGGCCAGCACAGCCTTGGCCGCGGAGGTCGCCGCGGCCTTGTCCGCGGATATCCCTTTGGCCTCATCTGATTCTTTTGTCTTGGCCTTAGCCAACGCCGCGGCTTTCTCGGCGGCTCCTTCCGCCAGCTTCGCCTCCGCCGCGAGCTTGGCCTTCTCATCCTTACTCGCCGCTTTCCTGGCCGCTTGACCCGCCCGCACGGCGTCAACTTCCTTCAGGTCTGCATCGGTCTGGGCTGACTTGATTGCGCCGGCCAAGGCCGTGGCTTTAGTTTCTGCGGCCTGCTGATCGGTTATGGCTTGGGTCGCCTTAGCCTGATATTCGGTTTCTTGTTTGGCCAGCGCCGCTACCTTGACTTCCAATGCGGCTTTCTCTTCCGCCAGGTGTTTGGCCTTGGACTCGGCGAACAACTTCTCATCGGCGGCCTTCCTGGCCGCCGCCTCTTCGGCCGCTTTCTTCTCCGCGTCCGCTTTAGCCTTCAATTCCGCGTCCCGCTTGGCCTTTTCCATTTCACGAATCTTGGCTTCCGCCTCGGATTTCGCTTTCTGGTCTGCGTCTTTTTTGGCCTTCTCCAGCGCTAAGGCCTGGGCCTTCGAAGCTTCCTTAGCTTTCCGCTCCTGTTCGGCTTTGGCCTCTTTTTCTGCTTTGGCTGCTTTCTCCGCGCGGCGCTGGGCAAGCTTGTCGGCAAGCTGTTTAGCCGCGACATCGTCTCTGGCCTTCCGCTCGGCAACCTTAATGGCTTGGGCTTCCAAATCCGCTTTCTGCTCCGTCATGCGCTTCTGATGTTTGGCCAGCATAGCCTTTGCGGCGGACGCCGCATCGGCCTTGTCTTCCGCCATCCTCCTGGCTTCATCCGCTTCCTTGGCCTTGGCCTTAGCCAGCGCTGCTGCTTTCGTTTCGGCTGTTTGCTGCTCCGCCGCCGCCTGCGTGAGTTTAGCCTGGTATTCGGCTTCTTGCTTGGCCAGCGCGGCAACCTTGATTTCCACGGCGGCCTTCTCCTGAGCCAGGTATTTGGTCTTGGACTCCTCAAACAATTTCCGCTCGGCCGCTTTCCTGGCCGCGGCTTCATCGTCCGCTTTCTTTTCGATGCTCTGCCTGGCTTTCAATTCCGCCGCGCGGCTGGCATTCTCGGCCGCCTTTTTGGCTGCGGCTTCATCGTCCGCTTTCTTCTGCGCATCCGCTTTAGCCTTCGATTCCGCGTCTCTTTGGGCTTTCTCCGCGGCCGAGGCTTGCGCCTCCACGTCGGCCTGC
>JACPGN010000184.1 GCA_016182435.1 Lentisphaerota bacterium
GAGTGGCTTGCCGTTCACGGCCTCGCGCGCGGCAAAGCGCACAATGATTTCCGGGTCCTGGTGCAGCCGGGTGGAATCGGATTCGCGAATATCGGCGAAGGACAGCGAAGTTTCGCAATGATAGCAATAGGGCGTGACCCGGTAATCCTTATAAATGAGACCGCGCTCATAGCATTGCTTGAACACCCACAGAACTGATTCCATGTAGGACAGGTCCAGGGTCCTGTAGGCTTGCGCATAATCCACCCAGCGGCCGATCTTGGTGACGTAACTTTCCCAAGCCGCGTTGCATTCGGCCACCAGCTTGCGGCATTCGTCATTGAAGGCGGCCACGCCCAGGGTCTGCTCGATTGCCGTTTTATTCTTGATCGAAAGTTTTTTCTCGACGGCATTCTCGATCGGCAGGCCGTGGCAATCCCAGCCCCAGCGGCGCGGCACGCTGAATCCGGCCATGGTGCCATAGCGCGCCAGGGCGTCCTTGAGAATGGAAACGAAAATCGTGCCGATATGCGGCGCGCCGGTCGGAAAGGGCGGCCCGTCGTAAAAGACCATCTCCGGAGCGGACTTTTGCACTGACCGCTCGAAGATCCGGTTCTCTTTCCAGTAGGCCAGGATTTGCCGCTCCAGCTCCGGAAATTTGACTGATGATGATACCGGCGGATACATGAATAAAACCTCCGCTAAACCGGCGTAAAACTAACGCAAAGTTGCGGAAGAATCAAGTCGTTTTACGGGTTGAATTTTTCCATATGGTTCCCAAACCACCGTGTGGATCATCCGAAGACGGCTCGGTAGAGACCCGTCATCGCCAAAGGGCTATGGCGGGCAGGTAGCTTCGCCCTTACCCTGGTAGCCGCGGCGGTGACGCCGTGGCCGTCGAAAGAATCCACGCCCTCACGGGCGCGGCTACAAAGCCGCGGAAGAATGAAGCCTTTTCCCAAGTTGAATTTTTCCATTTACACCCGCGCGGGGTTTGATTAAACAATTACAGGTCAGGATGCAGGTCGTTAATGTAAAGCTTGGGAGGTCTATCTTTCTTGCGCGTGGGCTGCATATTTCGCACCTGGTATCGTTGGCAATTGCTGCTGGGGCTGTTGCTGTTAGCCGGCGCCGCGCGCGCGGCCGAGGCGCCTCTGAGCTGGAACAACTGTCTCGGCGAATTGATCCGCAATAATCCCCAATTGCTCGCCGGGCGCGAAGCCGTGGCCAAGGCCCGCGCCGATGTGTCGGCCAATTATGCGCCGTTCCTGCCGCAAATTTCGGCCGAGGCAACCGCCAGCCGCTCCAAGGCCGAGACTGATGCGGGCTACACGGAGGCCACTTCTTACCAGGCGAGCTTATCGGCCTACCAGAGCCTGTTCGCCGGGTTCAGCGATCTGGCGACTTTACGGCGAAGCCAGGCTTTGCTGTCGCTCGCGGAAATCAATCTACTCTCAACCAAGGCCGCGCTCAGCGCCCAGTTGAGGCAATCTTTTGCCCGGCTGCTGTTTGCCCAGGATTTCGTGCGGCTCGCTGAGCTAATCACCGCGCGCCGCAAGGAAAACGTCAACCTGGTGGAAATGCGCTTTGAAGGCGGGCGCGAGAATAAGGGTTCTTTCCTGCGCTCCGCGGCCTATTACCGGCAGGCCCAGTTTGATGTTCGGCAAGCGGCGCGCGGACTGAAAGCGGCGCAACAGGAATTGGCCGCAACCCTCGGCCGCCGTGAGATCGCCCCTCTGACTGTCACCGGCAACTGGGATCAAGCCGCCCTACCGGCCACTCCCGATATCAGAAACCTGGCGCTTGAGACTCCGGACTACCGGCAAGCCGCGGAGCAAGCGCGCGCCGCCCGGGAAGGCGTCGCCATCGCCCGGAGCGTTTTTTATCCTACATGGTCAGTCCAAGGGTCGCTGAGCCGTTCGGATGATGATAAAATTATTCCACAAAACGACCAATGGTCGGTGGGCACTACCCTTTCGTATCCGCTCTTCGTGGGCGGACGGCACTGGTACGCGGCGCGCGGCGCCCAAGCCGAGCAGCGCCAGGCCGAGGCCACGCTGAATGACACCCTCAACCAGATGGCGGCCCGGCTGCAAGAACGGTTTGCCGCCTGGCAGGATGCCGCCGAGCGCCTCAGTGTGCAGACCGAATTCCTGAAAGCCGCCGAGGTCCGCGCCGAAATTGCGCGTGCCCAATACCAGAACGGCCTGCTATCATTCGTGGATTGGGATCTGATTGAAAACGACCTGATTGAGCGGCAGAAGGCCGTGCTGGCCAGCCAGCTTGAGGCAGTGGTGGCCGAGGCCAACTGGGAAAAAACGCTGGGAACGGGAGTAATTCCATGATGCGGGCTATCACCCACATCTGAATTGATGATTGCGTATTGCATAAGACCGCTTTGCGGCGATAAAAAAATAAACTGGATTCCCGATCAGGTCGGGAATGACAAACAATATCCGTCCTTGCTGTCATTCCCGCGAAAGCGGGAATCCATTCTGTGTTTTGAATTTCCTTATTCCGAAACCTGAACACTGAACACCAGAATAGGTACGATTATGAAACACATCATATATTGGATCATAGGCATCATCCTGGTCGCCGGCGCGGCCGGGGTCATTTGGTTCTGGCGCGCGCACGCCGCGAAAACACCGCAATATCGGGAAATCCGCGTGGAGCGGGGTAACCTGCAGACCATGGTGCTGACTACGGGTATGGCAAAACCCCAGAACCGCTTGGAGATCAAGTCGCCCGTAGCCGGCCGCGTGGAGCAGGCGCTGGCCGCTGAAGGCGACAAGATCAGCAAAGGCCAGGTGCTGGCCTGGATGAGCTCCACGGA
>JACPGN010000185.1 GCA_016182435.1 Lentisphaerota bacterium
AAGTTCGATACGGCCGGAACATATTACGCTTTAATCGAGCACTACAGCTTAAATCATGGCTCGCAAACCGGTTCAACCGGAACGTATTCAATTGCCTTGACCGATCTTGGCGCCGAAGGCGCCTTTGGCACAATCAAATGGCAAAGGCCGATCTATAACTCCTGGTCCTCGCCGGCGATCGGGGCGGATGGAAAAATTTATATCGGCTCAGCCTTGAATGCCCTTCTTTGCCTGAACCCTGATGGAACCACGGCGCGAGTCTGGCAGACAACCGCTTCGGTTCTTACGCCGCCCGCGCTTGACGCGAATGGAAAAATATATGCCGCAACTGCTGCGGGCCTGGTCTGCTGCTTCAACCCCGACGGCACAACCGGTTATGTCGGGAATATTGCTTCGCAGGCTTGGGGCGCGCCGGCCATTGGAAGCAACGGCACGGTCTATATCGCAACATACAGCAGCAACCTGTTTGCTTTTAACAGCGCCGGGGCCACGGAACATGTCTGGACAACGGAAGGACAGATTTACTCCGCGCCGGTAATCGGCAATGATGGATCAATTTATGTCGGCACTATGAGCAACAACTTGTATTGTTTCACAGCCCAAGGCGCTACCGCGCGCGTCTGGCGCACCGATAGTCCCATATATTTCGGAGCGCCGGCAATTGATACGAACGGAGTTATCTATATCAGTGCGCTTTCCGGCAACCTCTACGCCTTCAATCCCGACGGAACCACCAATCATGTCTGGAAAATGTCAACCTCGTCTTATGGCGCGCCGGTGATTGGTTCCGACGGCACGATCTATATGAGCACAGTAGGCAGCAACGGTTATGCCTTTAATCCTGATGGCTCAACGGCCCATGTGTTTTCCTGCAATGGCCAGGCTACGCCCTTAATTTGCGCGGACGGCAACATATATTTTTGCGGCGAGAAATTTTACGGTTTTAAGCCGGATGGAACAACCAATTGGAGCTTAAACTATGCCTGGCGACCTTACGGCGGAGGCCCCGCGCTTGATACCAATGGAATATTATATGTCAATAACGGCAACCTGCTCGCCATTTACGCCACCAGCTCGCTGGCTCAGACCGTCTGGCCGAAATATCAGCATGACTTGAAAAATACCGGCAAGCTGGCGCCCACCGCCCCGACCAATCTGGTTGCCTCGGACGGCCTTTATCCGGAAAGCATCCTGGTGGGCTGGACGCCGGTTTCCTCGGCTTCAGCCTACGACCTCTACCGGGGAACCAATCCTGTGGAAAGCGCGGCGCAACTCCGCGGCTCTGCGATTACGGCCACCAACTTCATGGACAGTAATATCGTCTCTGGCATCACTTATTATTACTGGCCGAAAGCCAGGGATAATTCCGGCGCCAGCGCCTTGTTCGGCCCGAGCGATACCGGCTGGGGCCACACTTTCGTTTCCAGCCCGGCCGGGGATTATGACCAGGACGGCAAAGCCGATCCGGCCGCTTACAATAATACCAACGGGAACTGGAAAGTAAGACTTTCAAGCAATGATTACGTCCTGGTCACGGCCGAGAGTCTGCTCGGCGGCGCCGGCTGGACAGCCGTAGCCGCCGACTTTGAAGGCGACCACCTGGCTGATCCGGCCGTCTACCAGGAAGCAACCGGAGACTGGATCGTAAGATTGAGCTCGGCCAATTATGATGCCCTCACGGCTACAAACTTTCTCGGCTCGCAGGGCAACAGCGGTCTGGCGGCGGACGTTGACGGCGACGGCCTGGCTGACCCAACGATCTATAACGAGGCAACCGGCAATTGGACCGTTAAATTATCCAGTCTTGGTTATGTCACCAATGCCTTGGCCCAGACCCTGGGCAGTCAGGGCTGGTATGCAGTTTTAGCCGACTTTGATGGCGATGCCAAAGCCGATCCGGCAGTTTATCAGGAGTCCAGCGGTTCCTGGTCCGTGAAGCTGAGCAGCGGCGGCGATTATTATTTTCCGGAATTATTGGGCGGCGCCGGCTTCAGGCCAATCCCGGCCGATTACGATGGCGACGGCCTGGCCGATCCGGCCGTCTATAACCCGACCACCGGCGACTGGAAAGTGATGCTTTCCAGCGTAAATTATCAGCAGGTTGAGATCAGCGGCCTGCTGGCGCCGTAATCATGGCCGGATTTATGGTTTAGTTTCTATGTCGGAAAATGTGTTTATTTTGTGTTGAACATTTAATGACCATGCGAGTGCTTGTCATTCCCATGAAAATGGGAATCCAGAAAAAGTAAGACTGGATTCCCGCCTGCGCGGGAATGACAGATGCATAAAGTAGCCTTTGTAAGGATGACCAAAATTTCTCCGCCTCGGGCGGATCCGCCTCTGGCGGAAAATATTTTTGGCTAGTCTTTTTCAACCAGCCGGCGAAACTGCGCGTAAGCCTGATCCCAGGCGGCCGTATCGGCCGGCTTGAATTCGCGGATGGGGAAGGCCTGCTTGATGATGGGCAACCCCTCGTGCAGGGAACTGATCACACCCAGGCCCAGCGCCTGGACCATGATATTACCCACGGCGGTGGCTTCCACTGGCCCCGCCATTACCGGCAGTCCCAGCGCATCGGCGGTGAACTGGTTGAGCAATTCATTCTGCGAGCCGCCGCCCACGATATGCACTTGGGCCGTCGGCTGCCCGCTCGCGGCCGAAATATCCTCGTTGATCTTCCGGTATTTAAGCGCCAGGCTTTCGTAGGCCATGCGCACCAGAGCGCCCCGCTTCGTCGGGGCGCGCTGGCCGGTCTTGCGGCAATATTCGTTAAAGGCCTTTTCCATGTTGGCCGGATTGTAGAAGCCCGGATCATCCGGATCCACCAAAGCGGCGAAGGGCGGCGCGGCCTGGGCCTGACGATAGAGCTCGGCCCATTCTGTTTCCCGGCCATCGGCATCGCGCCAGACCCGGCGCAATTCCTGCACCAGCCAGCCGCCCATGCAGTTTTTGAGAAGTCTGATATTGCCAATGCCGCCTTCGTTGCTGAGATTAGCCGCCAGGGCTTGCGGGGTCGTAACGGGTTCCGGTACCAGCTTGCCCACCAGCGACCATGTGCCGGAGCTAATGATGAGCGCACTGCGCGGATCGGCCACCGGCGCGGCGGCAAAGGCACTGGCGGTGTCATGAGAACCAACGGCCACCAGACTGGCCGCGTTCAAACCGACCGCTTCCGCGACCGCCGGCTGAAGATTGCCGATGACTGTGCCCGGCGCAACGATTTCCGGCATGATCTCCAGCGGGATGCCTAATTTCTCCAGAATCTCCCGGCTCCAGGTTTTCGACTTGGCATCCATGAGCTGGGTGACACTGGCCCAGGACGAATCCACCTTAATAATGCCGCCCAGGTAATAGTAGAAGAGCGAGGGGATCGGCACATAGCGGCAATGCGCTTGCAGCCACTGGGCGCGATTCTGCAAAAACCAGAGGATCTGATTGCTGACGTTGAACGGCTGGAAGTGGATCCCGGTGATCGCGTAAATTCGCTCTGGCGCAATGCGCGCTTTGACTTCCTCAATCATCCGGTCCAGGCGATGATCGCGATAGGCATAGACTTTGCCCAGCAAATCGCCGTCGGCCGTGATAAACTGGCCGTCGGCGCCCCAGGTATCAATGCCAATAGCATCGAGGGTATCGGCCACTTCGCGCCGGTAGGCGCGCAACCCGGTGATGATCTGAGCGTAGATGAGGGTATCGTCCCAGACCATGCGTTCCACGGGCTGGCCGGCGCTGTCCGGCAGATAAAAAGAAAGGCATTCGTGGGCAAACCGGTGAATCTCGCGCATGGCAAAGCCGCTCGGCTTAAACTCGCCGGCAAAGCACTTGCCGCCCGAAGCGCCCAAGTCCACCGCCAGGAATCGAACTGATTTTTGATTTTCAATTTTCGATTTTCGATTTTTCATCTCAGACTTCCCGACCCAAATCAGATTTCCTGCATTCAATGCATAGGAATTTTCCGCCTGAGGCGGATCCCTGGCCGAGCTCGGGCAGGCCGCCTGCGGAGGACAAAGTTGTAGCCGGGGTCGCCGACCCCGGACCGGCCTCAGCGAGGCCGGCTACAGCCTGCCCTGAGCAAGGCCGAAGGGTTTTTAGTTGCCGAAGGCCTAATTCAATATTCGGCGTTGGACGTTGGATGTTCGATGTTTGCTTCTCTGTTCCGCCCTCCGTCGTCCCTACTTCGCCAAGGCTTCGCAGGGCAAGCCGTCGTCTGTTTCTCCGACATTCAGCTTTCGGCGTTCGACGTTGGGCGTTGGGCGTTTGCTTCATCCGCCTTCCGCTAGCCCATCTCCTGCCCGCCCGTCACGTTAATGGCCTGGCCGGTCATATAACTGGACTGCTCCGAGGCCAGGAACACCACCACGTTGCCGACATCCTCATAGGCGCACCCGCGCCGCATGGGCACCTGGTCAATATATTTCTGACGCACTTGCTCCTCGGTCAGTCCCTGGTTCCGCGCATACTGTTTGAAGAGCGTATTGACCCACAGCGGCGAATCCAGCAGGTTTCCCGGGCAAACCGCGTTAACCCGCACGCCCAACGCGGCCATTTCCAGGGCCGCGCTCTGCAGGAGCCCGATCCCGCCGAACTTCGAGGCGGCGTAGGCCGAGTTCTTGAATGAGCCCTTCTTGCCCGACTTGGAATTGATCTGAATGTAGGAACCGCTCTTCTGGCGCGCCATGGCCGCAAGAGCATATTTCATACAAATCATCTGGCCAATCAGGTTGACCTCGACCACTTTGCGCCACTGCGCCACGTCAAATTCCGTTACCGGACCCGAAATAAGGATGCCGGCATTGGCCACAAAAATATCCAAGCCGCCCAGGCGCTGCACGGCTTTGTCCACCAGCGCGGCCACGTCGGCTTCCACGGTCACATCGCAGACGGACCCCTCGACTTTCTGGCCGAACGACGCGCGCAGCTCCTTGACCGTCGCGGCAATAGGCTGCTCCTGGATATCGGCCAGCAGGATGGCGCAGCCTTCCTTGAGCAGGCGCTCAGCCAGGGCCTGGCCCAGGCCCTGCGCTCCGCCGGTAATCACCGCTTTTTTTTCTTTAAGCAGCATGATCTTGAATCCTTATGGAATAATCACGATTTTCAGCGACCCGCTGGCCGGATCGCTCTGGGTTCTAACGGCTTCGTTAAACTCCTCTAAGCGGAAACGATGGGTCACCAGCGCGCGGCCGTCAATTTTTCCGGCTACGAGGAAATCACGGGCCTTCAGGTATTCCTCCTGCGAAGAGCTGTTGGCCCCGTGCAAATTGAGTTCGTAATAATGAATCCGGTTGGTGTCTAAGGGCAGGAGCGGGTCCGATTTGGGCATACCGGCAAAGATGGAAAGATGGCCCGCGCGGCGCAACAGGCTGAGCCCCACTGCGACCAGGTTTTTCACAGAAGCGGCCACGACTACGGCATCCACCCCGCGGCCGCCGGTGGCTGTGCGAACCCACTCTTGCGGATCGGCCGTGCCGGAATTGACCAGATCGTCAAAGGGCAGGCCAAGTTTTTTCAGCAGGTTCAGGCGCGTTGACGACACATCCATAATGGTAATCCGCTTTGCGCCCCGCGCGCGCGCCACCAGGCCGTTGAGCACGCCGATAATGCCGCCGCCAAAGATTACGACATGCTCGGCAAGTTCCAGCGGAATATATTTCATCCCATTGACGCAACAGCTCAGGGGCTCGATCAGCGTGCCGATCTCGGCGCTCAGCTTTGGCGGAATTCCGATCAGGCAGCCCTGGTCCACCGCCACTTTG
>JACPGN010000186.1 GCA_016182435.1 Lentisphaerota bacterium
CTTGCGCCGTTCGGGAATCATCGTGGTTTCAAAAAGCTGTTCGGGATTCATTTCGCCTAAGCCCTTGTAGCGCTGGATATTATTGCTGATGCCTTTGCGGCCTTGGCCGTCCACGGTAGCGAGCAGCTCGCGCAGAGATTGAACCGGAATATTTACGTTGTCTTCGCCGAGCAACTGGTAGGGGACGGTCTGTTTCGCTTCGGCTTTCCCGCCCTCGCCTGGGCGTAGCGCTCCGGCGGAACCTGGCTGGCTCAGGGCCAAGCCCTTCTTTTCCAAACTGTCCACCAGCCGGCTGATCTGCCCCCCGGAATGAATTTCCAGCCAGCGAATGCCCGGCGCGCCGGCGGATTCGTTTCCCTGGGGTTCATAGCCGGAAAAAATCTCCAGCGGATGCCCCGCCTCCTGTTCCAGGGTTTTGTGGAGTTTGGCCAACTCATCGTCGCTATAGGCATAATGGATGGTGGCGTCTGCGCCGATGCCGTCGCCGCCTTGCCGCGAAGGCGGGCCGTTCGTGACTTGGACGCGGTATTTGGGAAAAGCCCCCGTCTTGGGCTGCCGGCGCTGGAGGAATTCCTCAAAGCTGATGCCCTTGCGTTCCAGGCTCTGGGCCAGTTGTTCCAGCTCAGCCAACACCTCCAGGATGGCCAGCAGGTCCTTGCCCGCGTAAGTTTTCTTGCTTCCGGCCACGGCCAGAGTCATATCCTCGGAACCCAGTTCCAGCAGGCGGCGGGTCAACTTGACGTCGCTATCAATGTATTCCTCGCGTTTCTTCCAGACGATCTTGTAGAGCGGCGGCTGCGCCAGGTAGATGTGCCCATGCTCGATCAGTTGCGGCATCTGCCGGTAAAAGAAGGTCAGCAGCAAAGTGCGGATATGGGCGCCATCAACATCGGCGTCGGTCATGATGATGATTTTATGGTAGCGGGCCTTGCTGACGTCGAATTCGTCCTGGCCGATGCCCGCGCCGATGGCCGTGACCAGGGTGCGGATTTCATTGTTGTTCAGGACCTTGTCCAGCCGCGCCTTTTCCACGTTGATTACCTTGCCGCGCAGCGGCAAAATGGCCTGGAACTCGCGGTTGCGGCCCTGCTTGGCTGAGCCGCCGGCGCTGTCACCCTCGACCAGATACAGCTCGCACAGCGCCGGGTCGCGCTCGGAACAGTCGGCCAGCTTGCCGGGCAGCGCGGCGCTGTCCAAGGCGCCCTTGCGCCGGGTCAGGTCCCGCGCCTTGCGCGCGGCAACCCGCGCCCGGGCGGCCAACAGCCCTTTCTCGACGACCCGGCGGGCTACCGGCGGAGTTTCCTCGAAGAAGGCGCCCAGCTCGTCGTTGACCACCGATTCAACGATTCCCTGGGCCTCGCTGTTGCCCAGCTTGGTTTTGGTTTGACCCTCGAACTGGGGATTGGGAATTTTTACGCTGAGCACGGCGGTCAAGCCCTCGCGGACGTCGTCGCCGCTCATGGTCTCGCTGTCGTCCTTGATCAAAGTATGGGCCTTGGCGTAAGTGTTGATCGTCCGGGTAAGCGCCGAGCGGAACCCGCTCAGGTGCGTGCCGCCTTCAATGGTGTTGATGTTGTTGACGTAGGTGTAGATATTCTCGGTGTAGGCCTCCGTGTATTGCAGGGCGATTTCCACGCAGAGGCCGTCGCGCTCCTTGGCGAAATAAATAACTTTGGGGTGAATCAGGTTCTTGTTGCGGTTCAGGTGCTGCACAAATTCAACGATTCCGCCCTTGAAACTGAAAATCTCGCTGCGTTGCGGCTCTTCCTGCGTCAGCCGGATTTCCACGCCTTTGTTGAGGAAGGCCAGCTCGCGCAGGCGCGTGGCCAGGATGTCCCATTCAAACTTGGTGGTGGAGAATATTGTTCCATCCGGTAAAAAGGTAACCTTGGTGCCGGTGCCCTTGGTTTTGCCGATCGTTTCCAGGGGCGAGGCCGTGATCCCCTTTTTGTAGCTTTGGCGATAGACAATGCCCTCGCGCCGCACTTCCACTTCCAGCCATTCGCTGAGCGCGTTGACGCAGGAAACACCGACGCCGTGCAGGCCGCCGGCAATTTTGTAGCTGCGATGGTCAAACTTGCCGCCGGCGTGGAGGGTGGTCATGACCACTTCCAGGGCGGGCTTGTGCTCCGTGGCGTGCCGATCTACGGGAATACCGCGGCCATTGTCGTCAACCGTGAGCGAGCCATCGGCATTCAACACGATCTGGATGGCCGTGCAGAATCCCGCCAAGGCCTCGTCCACGCTGTTGTCCACTACTTCGAAGACGCAGTGGTGCAACCCGCGCACCGCCGTGTCGCCCACGTACATGGCCGGCCGCAGGCGCACGGCCTCCATGCCTTCCAGCACGGTGATGGTGGTGGCGTCGTACTTTTTGGAAGCGATGGCTTTGGCCGCTTCCGCGGCGGGGGTTAAGGCGGATTTTTCACCGGTTGCGGATTCGCCTGTGGTGGAATCCTCCGCCGCCGCAGTTTTGCCAGCGGCCGGCTCCGGCTGCGCGTGGGCCACGGTCGTCGGCTGAGCGCGGACTTGCCTCCGCGCCTTTTCCGGGTGCGCCGCTGGGACCTGTGCGGCCGGAGTCGGCCCGGCCTGGGACGGCCCGCCGTCGTCAAGGCTATGGCTGGCAGGCTTAACATCTTTATGGTCAATGGCTTCTGATCGAGGCGCCTGAACAGCCCGGTGCCTGGTTTTAGCCTTATTTTTTGAACTGGTCATACCTATTTTTTCCTTCGCATCGGTGTAGGAATTATATTAATAGGCCCTTTAAAAAGCAACTGCATAATGCGTGAATGCATACAAGCAAAATACGTAACCGGTCAGTTATATGGGGGGGCTTGGTTGTATGATATGTATGGTATGCCGATTTTCCGGTTGTAGGGGCCGTTCGATAGAACGGCATACCGTTGCGGTTCTTACCTGCCCGCAATGCTTCGCATAGCGATGCAGGCGGGCGAACCGCCGCTACACCCCAAAATAACTGACCCCCTTACCAAAATACGGAAGAAAGGCTTGACAGGCGGCAGGGGGTAACTATGATAATCTACGTTGCCTGATGTATGAACAACCGCTATGAAAAACAAGAATATTACCACGGATGGCACGGATAACACTGATTGCCGCCGGGCGCCAAGCGCCCGGCGGCGGTCTTACCATCCGTGTCATCAGTGTAATCCGTGGTTTCCGCCATAGGCGGATCCGCCTGAGGAGGAGATTTTCTTGGGTTGCGGGCAAGGCCAGCGTCAGTCAAAGATGAAGAACATTTCCTTGGGCAAGTAGGCCGGGCGCCAATGCGGATCCTCGAGCGTGCCGGTCAGGCGGAACTCCAGCATCTTGGTGAGGGGCGCCAGGGCCGTTTGCACGACGCCGCCCAGGAGGCTGTCTTTCTTGAGCAGCTTGACTTGCACGGCGAAGTCCAACTCGCCATTCCAGTGATAATCGCCCTTGCCCGTGAGCGTGATAACCTCACCCGCGATGACTATATCGTCCGAATGGAGCTTGCCGTCGGCGATGACGAAGGACGCCCGCGCGTCGGTCAGACGCATGAACAGGTTAAGTCCCGGCACAATGCGCCCCAGGAACTCGGACAAGCCCCCGAACAGCGGAATCTGGAAAAGGCGGCTGCCGTCAATCTTAATCCAGCCATGGCCCAGGGCGGATTGACCGGCGTCCGAGCCCAGGGCGCCCTCAAGCTCCAGCGCTCCCGCAAATGTGCCGCGGTGCTGTTCGGCCGGCAAGCCGAGCAGATCCCGGGCCAGCGCCTTGCAATCCACGTCGCCGACCTCGGCCGAAAGCTGATAGCGCATATTGGATGCGTTCAACACGGGATAGACCATGCCTGAGGCGCTGATGCGCCCCCGGCAGAAATCCGCCTCAACATCATTGATATAGGCGGTATCGGCCACCATGCGCACATTGAGCGAACAGCGGTCCAGGAGCGCCGCTTTCCAGCCGGAGCGCTGGGCGTCAATCTCGATATCCAGGTCATTGGCGGCCATGGCCATATAGCCGGCCGTTCCCCGCGCCGACACTTTGACCGGTCCCTCGAACCGGAACATTCCGACAACGCTCGCGATGAAAGGATCAAGCATACCGGCCACCGCTATCGGGTCAGCCGTGGACAGGCCATCAAACCTGAGAGTCTCATCGAGAAAATCCAGCCGCGCCTGAGCGTGGACCGTGCCTTCCTCGCGCACGACCAGCAGTGGCGCAAGCGCCAGCGCGGCGTTGGTGGCGGAAAAATCAATAACCAGGCCCGACTTCATCAGCAGGTTGCTGACGCCGTTGTAGCTGCAATTGTCCCCCTGGACCTGGCCGGATAAATGGAAAAAAACATTTGTCCCTGCCCGGCCGCTGAATTCGGCCTTGGCGCCCGGCGGCTGATCCGGGAACCGGAACCGGGTAAGCGCGGAGGCCGTTGCCTTTGACATGAGGGGTTGCAGATGATTGGGATCAAAGGCGCTCGCCAAAGCGCCCTGGTATTGCCTGGTCCGCCAGTCGAACACACCGGAAAGCTTGAGTGGTCCGGCCACCTGGGGCTTGCCCACGGTGGTTTCCAATGATTGGAGCGAAAAGTTCCGCTCGTTAAATTGAAACCGGGCGCTGCCGGTGGCCAGCGGAACACCCTCAATCGCAGCGTCTTTCAAATCCAGGACGCCTTCACCGCTCGTGCCTTTGATATTCAACGTCAGGTTCCAGGCGCCGAGCGCCGCTCGGCTAAAACGGGTGCTCCGCGCATCCGCCCGCACTTGAATATCCGACAAGTTCAGGTCAGCCGGATCAAAGAAAAAGGTTCCATCCACATTTATGGCGTCGCTGCGGTTCATACTCAAGCGGCACTGTTGCCAGGCGGTAATTATCCGGTTGAGCGAGAGCGCGCGTTGCTGAGCGGCCCGGGAAGCAGGTTCAGCGTCGGCTTCGCTTTCAGCGGCGTCCGGCCCCAAGGTTATGGGCTCCTCGCGCGGCAGGACCAGTTCGCCGCGGCCGGTGAGCTTAATGCCCGGCAAGTTGGCGCTGCATTCTTTCACCCACACGCGCGTAGCGCTGGGCGCGCCTGCGGCGCCGCCCTCATCCCAGGCAAGGCGCGCAAACGGGACCTGGAAGATAAATCGTTCCATTAAGGGCGTCGGGGCGTTTGCGGTGGCCGTTAAGGCCGGTAGCGCGGCCACGCCGTTTTTGATGAGCGCGCCCGACAGACCGCTGCGGCCTTTCAGCCAGGCCAGGGGCTGGAAGCGCAGGATAATTTTTTCAGCTTCCAGCAAGGGCGCGCCGATATCGCCCTTGCGGTAGCAGCGGACTCTGGTGGCGATAATGCCTTCAAAAACTCCCAGCTTCACTTTCTCGAGCGTGATGACCAGGCCGCGGAACTGCAGTCGTTTTTCAATCCGCCGCCCCACGGAATCCGGCAGGCCGATCAGGCTCAAATAGAGCGTGGCAACGAGCGCCACCAGGAAAATGAGGAATACCGTATACTTGATTTTACGCAGAATCATACCTTCATTGGGTCAGGTCCTGCAGCAGCTCCTCGGCTAACGTCTTGGGAAGAACGAACACGGCTTCCTGCCCTTGCACCATGCCATAGACGCCCTGATCTTCGGAGGTTTCGCCCAGGAGCAAGGTTTTCTGCAGGCCGGACTGTTCGCTCAGGCTGAAGGTCAGCGAAGCGCGCGGGTCTTTCAGGCCATATACTCCCAGGTCCCTGAGCGGCGAGCGTTCGAAGCGCGCGACGCGCAAGGCCGCCAGGCGCTCAAGCAGCGCTATAATCTGGAGCAAGTTGATCGGTCCCTTGGCCGGCGCGACGCTCTGCCAGGGAGCGGTTCCCTCGCGGGCTACCGCGTGCTCAATATCCTTTTTGCGGAGCGCGATCCTGGTAACCGCCGCCGGAGGCAGCTCGAGCACCACGAGATCGCGATAGGCCGTCGGCTCGAGCGCCAGGGTGGCCGCCGCCGCCACGGAGATTTGATAGACCTGCGGCTCGTCTTCAAACTTGGCCTGGATATATTCCCGGCCGCTCAGCGGCCGGCTCAGGGAGAGCGTTCGGCGGGCGGGCAGCGTCGTGACCGTGCTCGGTGGAACGCTCAGGGCCACGCCGGAGACGTTCTGGGTGGCCACGCCAAACGTAAGCGGAATATCGGCCACGCGAATCACCCGTTCGGGCGGACTTAACCCCAGCTCCGCAAGATTAGTACCGGTGGAGAAACCTTCGATGCGCAGGCTGTTCAGACGGCTGATCAGATCTTCGACGAGCCGGGCATCCGCTTTCCATTGCTCCGGTTCCGTTACCTGCCAGAGGCCGGCCGGGTCTTTCTGGAGCTGTAACACTTTTTCACCCTCCTCGATCCGGATCCAGGCGATGGCGCTGCTCGGCAGAAAAAAGAGCCGCGCATCGCGCAACGCGCTAAGGTCCACGCTCAGGCCATCCACCAGCGCTTTCTGAACGGCGAACACCGTGGCGGTCCCGCGATAGGCGGCATAAATCAGATCGCCTTGCTCATTGGCCGCTCGGCCGAAGTGCAATTTCAAGCCGTCCGCGCCTTTATCCTGCCAGAGGTTGAACTGCAGAATCGTTTCATCGTCGCTCATACCGTAAATGGCCGGCTCGGCTATGTGCTCGGTCACAAACCGTTGAATCCGCAGGCTAAAAAGCTGTTCCAGCACTCGCTCCACTTTGAAGGCGTCGGCCCGCGCGAGGAGCGGTTTATGGATGATCCATTCCGTCCCTTCCCGGACGATCTCAATCCTGGGACCAGCCCGGCGTTTAACTTCAAAGCCTTGCACGTAAGCGGGCGTCCCGGGCAGCAAACGGTGATCGCGCAGGTCCGTCACCGAACGCGGAATAATCTCCAGCAGGTTGGTCGAAGTGACGATAAC
Source organism: Lentisphaerota bacterium (assembly GCA_016182435.1). The sequence goes on from JACPGN010000186.1 coordinate 6,868, forward strand.
CTCGGTGGAATCCGCGAAGTGAACATACACCGCGTCTTTCATGGGTGAGAGGGCGCCGACGGCGAGCGTCCAGCGCTGTTGGGCATCGCCCAGAATCAGGCGCGCCCAGGGCTTGGCCAACCCATAATCATCGAGGGAAAGCGCGCGGCTTTGGCGCTCTTGCGCCGTGATGATTTCGCGCCGGGGTAATTTACTCATCACCGAGAGCATCTGGTTAAGCTTGCTATTGTCGGCGCGCGCTTCCACCGGTTGATGGATCAGCCACTGGCCCCGGGTAAACGCACACTCGATGAACAGTTCATCCCGGGCAAACGACCAATAGCTGACATTTTCCGACTCGAGCTCCAGCAGGCGCGGCTTCGGCTTGAAGGGCTCGTCCTGCTCCTCCGGACTCCACTCCACAATGGCAATAAAGGCGCCCAGCAGCGCGGTCAGGACCAGCAAAAAAAATGTAGTGCGTAGATGCATGGCTTTCTAACGCGGGGCTATGCCCGCAACCCAAAAATTACCACTGATTACACGGATTTCACGGATGGTCAGACCGTTGACCCGTTGACGGCCGCCGGGCGTCCGTCAACAATCAGTGTTATCCGTGCCATCCGTGGTTAAAATTTTTTTTCATGGTAGTTCCTCATGATTGAGGTACTATTTCCGCCGGCGCGCCCAGACGGCAAGTCCCAGCAGGATTACGCCCCCCGGCACTCCCGCCACCACCAGCTCCGCGAGCCGGCGCAGTTGCGCGAAGTCCAGCTCCACTTGGATTGTGGCCGGGTCGCGCGCGGCAATCGCCAGGGTTCCTTCGCGTTCCAGCAACCAATCCAGAGCGTTCATGAAGAAATCAGCGTTGTAACCGGCCAGCAGCTCGCCATTGGCCACCATCGTCGAATCACCGGCGATCACCAGCCGGGTAGGCGCAAGTTCCACATCCAGGCCGGAGA
>JACPGN010000195.1 GCA_016182435.1 Lentisphaerota bacterium
CAGCAGAAGGGCAAGTTCAAGATTCTCTCCAATATCCCGCTCTGGACGCAGAACAATCAGCCGGCTGCGGTCACAATCGGCAAGAACATTCCCATTCTGAAATCCACGGTCTCGGCCGGGGCCGGCACGGCCCGCGATTTTATTGAAAACATTGAGCGCGCCGACGTCGGCATTAAGCTCAGCGTCACTCCGCACGTCAATCCCAACCGCGAAGTGCTGATGAAACTTAATCCCAGCATTGAGGCCATCCTGGAAAGTTCCACCGGCGGCAAGGCCTTTACCCCCACGATTGCCAAGCGCGAAGTTACCACGACTTTAACCGTGCCCTCCGGCGATACGATCGTCATCAGCGGTCTGGTGCGCGAAGACGCGGTTTCTAAAGATCGCAAGATTCCGTTCCTTGGTTCGATTCCGCTCCTGGGCTGGCTGTTTCACACTAAGGAGGAAGCCGTTGAACGGACTAACTTGCTGATCTTCGTGACTCCGCATGTCGCCACCAACGCCGCCGGCGCCTTGGCCTTGACCGATATGATCAAAGCCAAAACCGCCTTCCCGTCAGCCACTAATCTGCTGATCAAACCATTGGAAGAGAACGAACCAAAGAGCAAGCGGTGAATTAGGCCCATGAAGTAATGCGAAGCGCATACTTCAGGGCGACTGTTTCATGTAGCCGCGGCGGTGACGCCGTGGCTGCCGGCCGGATCCACGCCCTCACCTGCCCGCAGTGCTACGCACAGCGTTGCAGGCGGGCGGGCGCGGCTACAAAGATTGAATTTCCTAGACATTGAATTAGGCCGCAGAAGCGGCAACTTTTCTGGATTCCCGATTAGATCGGGAATGACAATTATGCGTCGCCACTCTGTCATTCCCGCGCAAGCGGGAATCCAGTCCAAACTTTGAAATTCCAATTAGGCCACTAAAAGTGGCAACTGCTTCTGTAGCCGTCGGACGAAGGCCGACGCTCCGGAAAACGCTCCCCCATTGGAATTTGTAACCATGAGCGCTGAACTTGAGACATCCACAGCCACGGCCGAGCTCGCACCCCTGGCGGACCTGGCCCGTAAGTTTCACCTGCCCCTGCTGACCGCGGTGGATGATGAAATGCTCGCTCCCGACCTGGCCGCCGACCTGCCGGTGGAATGGGCGCGCGCGCACGTTATGTTGCCGATCCGGCACGGCGGCCAACCGGCGCTGTTGCTCAACGATCCCGCCGCACTCAGCGCGCGGAAACATCTGGAACTCCTGCTCAATGCCGAGCTGCCCCCCGTGCTGGCGTCAGAGGCCGTGATCATGAATGCCATCGAGCGCAGTTATTTCAGCCGCTCCGATACCGCCAGAGAGTTCCTGCGCAACCTGGACTCCCGCGCGCCGGCGCCGGACAAGGCCTTGCCGCGCAGCGACGATCTCTTGCAGGTGGCCGAGCATGCGCCGATTACCCAGCTCATTAACCTGATCCTGCTGGAAGCCATCAAGGCCAACGCCTCCGACATCCACGTGGAGCCCTTCGAATCCCGCCTGCGCGTGCGCTTCCGCATTGATGGCGTGCTCTATGAGCAAACCTCGCCGCCCAAACACCTGGAGAGCGCTTTGGTTTCACGCCTCAAGGTTATGGCCCGCATGGATATCGCCGAAAAGCGCCTGCCCCAGGATGGTGTAGCCCGTGTTCGGATCGGCGAACGCGAAATTGATATTCGCGTCGCCACTATTCCCGTGGCCGAGGGCGAACGCGTCGTCCTGCGGCTGCTGAATCGTAATACCACTGCTCTGCCCCTGGCCGGTCTCGGCCTCGCGCCGGCGATGCTGGCCGCTTTTGACCGCCTGGTCCGGGAGCCGAACGGCATCTTGATCGTGAGCGGACCCACCGGCAGCGGCAAAACCACCACCCTCTACGCCGCCCTCCAGCAGTTGAATAAGTCGCGCTCGAATATCCTGACCATCGAAGACCCGATCGAATATCAGCTCCCCGATATCGGCCAGATCCAGGTTAAACCTAAAATCGGTCTGACCTTTGCCAACGGCCTGCGGCATATCCTGCGCCAGGACCCGGACACAATCCTGGTCGGCGAGATCCGCGACCTGGAAACAGCCGAAATCGCCATGCGCGCTTCGTTGACCGGCCATCTCGTGTTCACCACGCTCCACACTAATGACGCGCCCAGCGCCGTCATTCGCCTGATTGATATGGGCGTTGAGCCGTTTCTGCTGGCCGCCTGCTTGCGCGCCGTTCTGGCTCAGCGGCTTGTCCGCAAGCTATGCCTTAAGTGCCGCGCACCGGCGACTTTGTCCGCGGCCGAACTTGCCGTGTTGACAACCGAACGCCGCGCTAAGCCGCCGCCAAAGGTCTTCGCGCCGCAGGGCTGTTCGGCCTGCCTGGAGGGCTACAGTGGGCGCACCGGCGTGTTCGAGCTCATGATCGTGAATACGGAGCTGGCCGATGCTATGCGCTCGGCTAATCTAAACCTGCCGACTCTACGCGCGCTGGCGCTCCGTAGCGGCATGACAACGCTCATGGACGATGGCGTCGAAAAGCTCGCCCAGGGTCTGACCAGTTTCGCCGAGCTATTGCGCACCGTCGGCCGGCCGGCTTGCGTATGAAGACTTTTGAATACAGGGGGTTTGATGGCGCCGGCCGCGTCCAGAAAGGTTTGCTGGAAGCCCTGGATATTAAGCAAGCTCGCGAGAAACTCATCCGCAATGGGTTGCTGGCCGAAAAGATCGTGCCCGCCGGCGAGTCAAAGAGCGGGCGTTTCTGGTTGCGCAGCGCTTTTGCCGTTGATGAACGAACCATATTTTATCGCGAACTGGTGGCGCTCTTGCGCGCCGGTTTGCCGCTGGTGACCGCCCTCGACCTGCTGATTAAGTCGCCCGATATGGGCGCTACGCGCCCGATTCTGGCGGCGCTGCGCGATAAAATCAAGGAAGGCGCCGCCCTGGCTACCGCCCTGGCCAGTGTCAGCCCGAAGGTCAGCAGTTATGAAAAGGCGGTGATCGCCGCGGGTGAACGGGCCGCGGCCTTAGATACGGTTCTGGAGTCCTTGGCCGATTTCATGGATGAGCAGGCGCGTCTGCGCGACCGGTTCATCACGGCGCTCATTTATCCCGCGCTGATTTTCGTTGTCGCCATTGTCATCGCCATCGGTCTATTGGGCTTCGGCATCCCCCGCATCGCCAAGGTGATGATGGAAGCCAGCCCTGTTGCCCTGCCCCCGCTGACCCGCGCAATGATCAGCTTCGGCCATTTCTTAAAGTACGGAGGCTTGCCCGCGTTAGCGCTGGCACTGGCCGGAGTTGGCCTCTGGTGGCGCGCTACCGCGCGCGATTCTGAGAGGACGCGCAATTTCAATCGCCGGTTGTTCGCCTTGCCGGTTATCGGCCGCGGCTATGCGCTTCTGGTTTCGATGCGCTTTGCGCGGACACTCTCCCTGCTGGTCAACGGCGGGGTGTCCCTGGTGGATAGCTTGCCGCTGGCCGGCGAAGCCACCGGCAGTAGCTGGGTGGCCGCCATGGTCGCGGCCGAAGCCGAGGCCGTGCGCCACGGCCGGGAGCTGGCGGATATGCTCCGGCGCATTCCGCCGTTAGGTTCGTTATCCGGCTGGGTGCAGGTGGGCGAAGCCAGCGGCGAACTCGGCCGCATGCTGGAGAGCGCCGCCGACCGCTTGCAACAACAGTGGGACCGATTCCTGACCCGCCGGATGAGCCTGCTGGAACCCATCCTGATCCTGATTATCGGCCTATTCGTTCTGCTGGTGGTGCTGGCCATCCTGTTGCCGATCTTAACCTTAAACCAGCGTTTAAGATGAAAATAGCCGACTTATGGTAAAGCGAAGAATATTTCTTGTTCTTCTTATCGCTGTAATGCTTATGGTATCTGTTTTGGCGATTCGCCAATGCGCTATCAGCAATTCAAACAGTATGGCTTGTATCGGGAACCTCCGTCAGATCGAAGCCGCAAAAGACCAATATGCGTTAGAGAATGGCAAGAGCAACGGCTGGGCATGGGCCAGTGATAAAGAAGCATTCTACGAACTGGTCGAGAATGAATGTTATATAAATGGATATCCAGTGTGCCCAGCATCTTCATCAATTCATATTATTCCACGTTCAGCAACTCAAGCGACGGCAAGTTATAAGGTGAACCCGATTGGAGTTAATGTAGAATGTAAAGTTGCTCCTCGGAGACACCGCCTTCCCTGAACACATTGAACAGATTGGGGTCGAACACAGGGCATAAGACAAGAATCGTGGACGCGTCTCAAGGGCATGTTGACCAAATACGGATTATGCAAAAAATCGGGGTCATCGCCCCCGGCTACAGCAACAAAAACGCCCATTCCCGCCCGCAACGCCTGCTCGCAATGCTGCGCATAGCGCTGCAGGCGGGCTGGCGCGTAGCGACTGCGGGCTGGGTTGCAGTCTGCGAGGCTACGGTAGCCGCGGCGGTAACGCCGTGGCCACCGAAAGAATCCACGCCCTCACCTGCCCGCAGTGCTACGCACAGCGTTGCAGGCGGGCGGGCGCGGCTACAAGCCAGACAGCTTGCCCCGCGCTCCGCTGGGTTCGCCCTTTGAGTTGCGGGCACAAGCCCGCATTAGACTATTTCAGACACGCCGGGAGACTTATCGGGATTCGCGCAGGGCGATAGTGGCCATAACCCTGGGCACATAGGCCTGGGTTTCGGCAGGCAGGAAGCGCTCCACCTCTTCAAAAGTCCGGACCCCGAACTCATTCATGATTCCCTTGAGGCGTCCTTCGCCGGCGTTATAGGCCGCCAGCGCCAGCGGCCAGCAGCCGAACTCCTGCCGGAGATATTTAAGGTACTGC